>JAOUEK010000138.1 GCA_029858755.1 Thermoleophilia bacterium | reverse complement strand
GCTCCACGCGCACCACGCTCGCGCCCGAGTGGTTCGCCGCGTTGTTGACCGCCTCGCAGGCGATGCGGATCAGGCCCTCGCGCACGTCCGGCGACACGCGGACGTCCGTGGCGAGGTTCAGCGCCAGCCGCACCCCCGTGCGCGCCGCGACCTGCCCCACCGCCTCGGCGAGCGACGTGTCCAGCTGCTCGTCCACGGGACGCGACAGCGCGGCGATCGCCCGGCGCGACTCGTCCAGCCCCCGCTCGGCCGCCCCCACGAGCGGCGCGAACACGGCCGCGTCGTCGGCCGCGATCCCCCGCAGCCGGCGCACGAGGTAGGCGAGCTCCTGCGCGGCCCCGTCGTGGAGCTCGCGCGCGATGCGGCGGCGCTCGTCCAGCACCGCCGCGTGCGTGGCGCTCTCCCAGTAGCTGCGGATCTCGCGGGCGGCGCCGACCAGGAGCGCCAGCCAGAACAGCAGGCGGAACACGTCCCCCACGTACAGCCAGGTGGAGTACAGCGACGGGTAGAGGAAGTAGTTGACGCGGGCGAAGACGGCGAAGACCGCGCCGACCGCGAGGAAGCGCATCAGGTCGTCGCCGGTCTTCGCGAAGCGGGCCGAGAACCCGAGTGCGGCGGCGCCGAAGAGGATCATCGTCACCAGCTGCACCCCGAGCACGACCGGGTGACCGTCGAGGTCGGGCCCCCCCGGGTCGCCCGCCGGCCTCGTCTCCACACCCACCGGCAGCCTCGTCCCGGCGAGCGCGACCACCACCGCGACTCCGGTCAGGGTCACGCCGATCGCGGCGAGCGCCAGGGCGGCGGTCGCGCGCGGACGCCGCAGCGAGACCGCCGGGACGAGCGCCGCAGCCGCGAAGAGCGCGCTCCCCAGCACGCGCCCGGCGAGCGGCGCCCAGGTGGCGAAGCGCGACGGGCTGTCGGCCGCCAGCGCCGCCGCCGACACGAGATTCGCCCCGGCGAGCGCGGCGAGCGCGCACACGAGCACGAGGTCCGGCAGCGCCGCGCTGCGCAGGAAGCGGCCGAGCACGAGCCAGGCCGCGAGCAGCGCGATCAGCATCGCCGCCGTCTCCAGCGCAGCCCGGAGCGACGGCCTCCGGTACGCGAAGTCGATTGCGGGGAGCGCGGCGACGACGAGCGTCGCCGCCGCCGAGATCACCGCGACCGAGATCGCGAGACGATGGTGCCGCAGGCCCTTCACCTCCCTGCCCGACACCCTGATCCTCGCCCGGCCTTGCTTTCGTGTCAATCGGGACGATGTGAGTGCCGGCTCAAGCTGGACCTGCGGCCCGCTCGACCTCGGCGCGCGCCGGGTACGAGAGAGCGCATCCCCGCGAGCGGCACGAGAGGCAGGCCGCCGCCACGCCGACGCGGAGTGCCCGCACCGGCTCGGCGCCCCCGAGTCGCGACGCCAGGTAGGCGCCCGCGAGCGCGTCGCCGGCGCCCGCCGGGTCGACGACCTCGACCGGCAGCGCCCGCTGCACGGTGCCGTCTCCGCCGTGGTGGAGCACCGCGCCCTCGGCGCCCCGCGTGACCACGACCTCGGCGACGCCGCCGAGGCTGGTCGCGAGCTCGGCGGGAGTGGCCGCGCCGAACACGCCGGCTGCCTCCTCGTCGGAGGCGAAGACCACGTCCGCGGTCTCGGCGAGGCGGACGAGCGCGCCCGGCTCGCCGCCGAGCGCCGGGCGATGGTTGACCGCGACGGAGATCAGCGCCCCGGTGGCGCGGGCCCGCTCGACGGCGTCGAGGGCTGCAGCCGCCGCCGACTCGGACACGGCGAGCGTGATGCCGCTCACGTGCAGCACCCCGAGCCCGGCGAAGAAGCCGTCGCCGAGGTCGCCGACGGCCAGCCGCGACCCGGCTGACGCGGCGCGGTGGTAGTCGAACCGGTGCGGCCCCTCGGCGCCGCGCTCGTTGACGTAGATGCCGGTGGGGCCGCCCGCGTCGACGACGACATGCCGCACGTCGACCCCCTGCCCCGCCCAGAACGTGAGCAGGCGGCGTCCGAGCGCGTCGTCTCCCACGCGGCCGCCGATGCGGGCGGCGGCGCCCAGGCGCGACGCCATCACCGCCGCGTTGGCGACGTCGCCGCCGAAGCCGAGCGCGACCGCGGGGTCGGGCGGCGGCTCCAGCCCGAGCTCGACGAGGCCCTCGCCGACGACCCCGAGCGCCGCCACCTCAGTTGAGGGCCGGGTCGAGCGGCATCGTCGCGAGCAGGGCGAAGGTGCCGCCCTTGCGGCGCAGCACCGCGCTCCACAGCCCGTCCGGGTCGTCCGTGAACACGTCGTCCGGAAGCGCCTGCTCGACGATCCAGGCCGCCTCGGCGAGCTCCTCCTCGAGCTGCCCCGCACCCCAGCCGGCGTAGCCCGCGAACACGCGCGCCCGCGACAGCGCACCGACCTCCTCCGCGCCCTCGATCTCGCCGGGCAGGAAGCCGACGGTGCCGAAGACGAGCACCCCGGCGCGCTCCGGCTCCTCGAACTCGCCCAGGACGACGATCGCCTGCGGCTGCACCGGGCCGCCGACGTGCACCAGCTCCCGCTCGCCCACGAGCTCTGCGAGCAGCGGCACCGCCTCCTCCACGGAGGCGGGCGACGGGCGGTTGAGCACCACCCCCATCGCCCCCTCGTCGCCGTGCTCGCCGACGAGCACGACCGTCCGCCGGAAGTTGGGGTCGACGAGACCTGGCCCGGCGACCAGGAGGTTGCCCTGGAGCGACTCCACGTGCTCATTGTCGCCGACGCCGCCCGGTGCCGGGCGCACCGGCGCCAGTAGCATCCCGGCATGCCGGTCACGAGCCGCGAGGTGCGCCTGGTCGCCCGCCCGCAGGGCGTGCCCGACGAGTCGCTGTTCGAGCTGGCCGAGGTCGTTCTCCCCGATCCCTCCGAGGGGGAGGTGCTGATCCGCAACGCCTTCCTGTCGGTCGACCCGTACATGCGCGGGCGGATGAACGACTCCCGCTCGTACGTGGCGCCGTTCGCGCTCGGGGAGGCGCTGACGGGCGGCGCCGTCGGCCGGGTCGAGGCCAGCCGCAACCCGCAGTGGCCGGAGGGCAGCTGGGTCCTGCACCAGCTCGGCTGGCGCGAGTGGGCGCTCTCCGACGGCCGGGGGCTGCTCCCCGTCGACCCGGCGCTGGCACCTGTCTCGACCGCGCTCGGCGTGCTCGGCATGCCCGGCTTCACGGCCTGGTACGGCCTGACGCAGCTCGGCGCGCCGAGCGAGGGGGAGACCGTGTTCGTGTCGGGCGCCGCCGGAGCCGTCGGCAGCGCGGCGGGCCAGGTCGCTCGGCTGCTCGGCTGCCGGGTGATCGGCAGCGCAGGTGCGCCGGAGAAGCTCGAGTGGCTGCGGGAGCTCGGCTTCGACGAGGCCTTCTCCTACCGCGACCGGCCCGTGCGCGGGTCGCTGCGCGAGCTGGCGCCGGACGGGATCGACGTCTACTTCGACAACGTCGGCGGCGACCACCTGGAGGCGGCGATCGGCGCCATGCGGCTGCACGGGCGCATCGTCGCCTGCGGGGCGATCTCCCGCTACAACGACACGGAGGCGCGGCCGGGCCCCGGCAACATGTTCATGGTGGTGACGAAGCGGCTGGCGATTCGCGGCTTCATCATCTCCGACCACTACGACCGGATCGGCGACTTCCTGGCGGTGATGGGCCCGTGGGTGCGTGACGGCGCCGTGCGCTACCGCGAGACCGTCGTCGACGGGATCGAGCACGCGCCGCGCGCGTTCATCGGCCTGCTCGCGGGGGAGAACACCGGGAAGATGCTCGTCCGCGTGGGGCCCGACGCGTGAGGCTGCGCTGCAAGCTGCTGGGGCACAAGGTGCCAGACGCAAAGCGCTTCTTCCTCACCGAGCGCAGGGCCCGCTGCCTGCGCTGCGGCAAGCGCGTCCGGATCAAGCGGTAAGGCGCTCAGGGGCGGAGCCGGAACGGCGGGTACTCGTCGCGCAGCAGCGTGACGTAGGCGAGCACCCTGAACACCCAGCGGTTGAGCCCGACCACGAGCTCGAACAGGTCGCGGGGGTAGCGGCCGGCGAAGAGGAGCGTCACGGCGGCGAAGAGCACGAGCAGCCCGATCAGGCCGGGCTGCGGCAGCCCCATCACGGCGATCGACGGCGCGCTCCACCTGTCCCAGCCGTACCACCAGTCCCACGCGTACCAGCCGCCGCCCACGAAGATGCCGACGACGAGGTAGTGGGGGATCGCGAGCAGCCACCACTTCACCAGCACGAGCCCGCGCGACAGCCGCTCGGGGTACGGGATCTCGATCCGCGCGGGGTAGTCGGCGTCGCCGAGCGTGAAGGGCGGGTAGCGGTCGGTGCCGAGGCCGCTGTAGGCGTAGAAGGCGACCCGCCACGTCCAGCGCACGACGCCGACGTTGAAGTCGAAGATCGAGCGCGGATAGCGGCCGGTGAAGAGGATCGCGAAGAAGGCGATCACCGTCAGCACCCAGAACGCGATCCAGAGGAACACGAGCACCACGTAGTGCGGGATCGCGAGCAGCCACTTCACGAGCCACAGCGCTCGCGACAGGTGCGCCTCGTCGAGCTCGGCCTCGACCGTGACGGGGTAGCCGGCCGGCTCCTGCGGGACGCCCGGCGGAGCGCCCGCGGGCGGCGGAGACTCGCCGGGCGGGGGCTCCGCCCGCCCGCGCACGCCGAGCCAGATCAGCAGCGCGGCGAGCACGAGCCCGAGGCCGCCTGCGATCAGCAGCCCCGCCGCGAGCTCCTCCAGGAAGCCGACGCGGACGCCGACGGAGACGTCGACGCCGACCCCGTCCGAGCCGTCGGCGTTCATCACGACGACCGCCCACGACCCGGAGGCGACGTCCCACACGAGCGTCTGCGTGCCCGGCCCCGACTCCTGCGCGACCCAGAACGTCTGCTCCGTCGGGGGCTCCGGGGCCCGCTCGCCCGGCCGCCTCGTGTAGCGCACGTCGAAGGGGCTGAACTCGAGGTCCCTGACCTCGTCGTGCGCCACGTCGGCGAGGTAGAGGTCGACCGCGTCCTGCGGGCCGACGCCGACGAACACGTCCCGCCGGGCCTCGCTCGAGCCGACGCGGATGCGCAGGTCGGCGATGCCGCCCTCGCCGAAGAGCCAGTCCGGGACGTCCTCGGCGATCGAGAGGCCCTCGGAGGTGAGCGCGTACGTGGACGTGTCGAGACGCTCCGGGCCGGCGGTGAAGAACCCCTCGGTGTCGCGCGCCCACTCGTTCGCGCCGAGGATCGCGCAGCCTCCCGCCAGCACCACCGCAGACACGAGGGCGCCGATGCTCCCGAAGACGATCAGCAGAACCCGACCGGGGCTCACGCGAGCAGCGTCCCACGCGGACGCGCGCCAGACGACGGGGTTTCCCCGCACCCTTGGCGGATGTTCCCCCGATCGGCGAGTGCGAATCGGCGCGGCAGTCGCGGCGTCGCCGCGGGTTTTGTGGGACAGCCGTGTCACAACCGTGTCGGACTGAAGTCCGACACGGGGTCGCGTTGTCTTCGTGTCGGGCTTGTCTCCGACACGGCTTCCGGCGCCCGGGCGCCCGCGCCGCCCCGTGTCGAGGGTCGGTCAGCCCCTGCGGACGAAGGGTCGATCCGACCCGGCTCGCATCCGGCATGCTGGCCCCATGGCAGGGCGCGGGCTCTTCCTTCCCGGCTACGGCGCGCGCGCGTCCGCGTATGCCAGGGGGCTCCCCGAGGGGTGGACGGCGGTGCAGCCGCCGCCGCTCCGCCGGACGGGCGGGTCGCTCGACGCGCTCGCGGCGTGGGCCACGGAGCTCGTGCGGCGGCAGCCCGAGCCGGTCGTGCTCGCCGGGCACTCGACGGGTGGCGCGGTCGCCCTGCTCGCCGCTGCGGCGGCGCCCGGCCGGGTGAGCGCGCTCGTGCTCTTCAGCCCGGCCGGCCTCCCGCTCTCCCGCCCGTACGGCAAGGTCGTCAGGCAGGCGGTCGGGAACACCGTCCGTGGCAGGTACGCGCCGCGGGAGGTCGCCGCCTCGCTCGCCGACCTGCTCACGGCACCGCGCGCCGGGCTACGGCTCGGGCGCAGCGTCGGGAGGCTCGACCTCACGGAGACGATGGCGCGCGTCCACGAGTCGGGCATCCTGGT
>JAOUEK010000137.1 GCA_029858755.1 Thermoleophilia bacterium | reverse complement strand
GACGCGCGTCCTCGCGCGCGAGGCGCGCCTCCTTGAGGTCTTTCTCGATCTCTGCGATCAGGCTCACGGCTACACCATGCCTATTCGAAGCGCTCGAGGCCAGCCCCGCCCAGCACGTGCCAGTGCAGGTGGAACACCGTCTGCCCGGCGCCGGGGCCTACGTTGACGATCACCTGGTAGTCCTCCAGCCCGGCCAGGGCGGCCGTCTCGGCCACGAAGCGGAGCATCCGGCCGGCCTCGTCGTCGGGGAAAGCGGCGACGTCGCGGAACGTGTCGACGTGGCGCTCCGGGAGCACCAGCAGGTGCGTCGGCGCCTTCGGCGCGATGTCCCGGATCGCCACGAAGCCGTCGCCGGCGTGCACGTGGTCGCCCTCACGGGCGAGCCGGCAGAAGAGGCAGTCGTCAGGCGGCAACGGCGAGCACCCCCTCCGCCGAGACGCCGGTCGCCCTCGCGCGTACGAGCTCGCCGACGGGGGCGTCGACGAGCCATGGCGTGTAGTCGTCCCCGTAGCCACGCCCGGGGCGGTCGACGAGCACGCGGTCCACGCCGCCCACCTTGCCGGCCCAGCGCCGCCGGCACAGCTCGTCGGAGAGCGCTCTGAGCCGTGCGCTGCGCTCTCGCTTCACCGCGGCGGGGACGGTGTCCCGCGCAGCAGTCCTCGTGCCGGGCCGGGGCGAGTAGGGGAAGACGTGCACCCTGGTCAGCCCTGCACGCTCGACCACGTCGAGGGTGGCGCGGAAGGCCTGCTCCTCCTCGCCGGGGTAGCCGACGATCACGTCGCTCGTGAGATTGAGGTCGGCGAGCGGCTCGAGCCTGGCGAGGTACTGACCGGCGGTGTAGCGCCGGCCCATCGCCTGGAGGACGCCGTCGTCGCCGGACTGCAGCGGGACGTGCAGGTGCGGGGACACGGTCGGCGTCTCGCGCACGGCGGCGACGAGCTCACGGTCGAGGTGGTTGACCTCGATCGAGGAGAGCCGCAGGCGCTCGAGCCCGTCGAGCGAGCCCGCCTCGCGCACGAGCCCGGCCAGTGTGACGCGTGCCGCCCGGTCGCGGAAGCACCCCAGGTTGACGCCGGTGAGCACCACTTCGCGGTGCCCCTGCGCCACACGGCGGCGGACCTCCGCCAGCACTGCCCCCGCCGTGCGGCTGCGCGTGGCGCCCCGGACGAGCGGGATCACGCAGAAGCTGCACGCGAACGAGCAGCCGTCCTGGATGCGGACGAACGCCCGCACGCGCTCGAGACGGTGGTCTGCCTGGACGCAGCCGATCGCGCCGACGTCGCCTGCGATCGCCTCGGCGGCCGCGTCGCCGATCGCTCGCATGACGACGACGTTTCGCGCCACGCCGTCGAAGGCGCCGTCGAGGTTCGAGGCGCAGCCGGAGACGTACACGGCACCGGCGGTCCGCGCGGCGCGCGAGACGGCCTGCCGGGACTTGGAGACGGCCTCGCGCGTGACGCAGCACGTGTTCACGACCACGACGTCGGCGTCGGCCTCCGCCGCCTCGACGTGCCCGTCGGCGAGCAGCCGCTCCCGCACCGCCTGAGCGTCCGCGAAGGACACCTTGCAGCCGAGGAACCGGGTCGCGAACGTGGGCATCGGCCGGGATCATCCCACGCGGTCGAAGCGGTCGGCGGCCCAGCCGTCGAGCGTCGCCTGGCCGGCGTGCGCCCAGCCCGGATGCCGGGGGCGCTCCCCGACCAGGTAGCCGGAGGTCACGACCCACGTCGTCTCGAGGCGCGTGAGCACGGCCTCGATGGGGCCGAGGAGGATGTTCACGACGGCGCCGTCCGCGGTCGGCAGCGGCTCACGCTCCGCGTCGAGCACGCGCGCCTCCAGCTCCACGTCGTTGGCCCGCGCGTTCTGGGTCGCGGTCTCCACCGCCACCGGGTCGTCGTCGACCGCGAGCAGGGGCCCGAAGCCGAGCCGAGACGCGGCGAGCGCGAGCACGCCCGAGCCGCAGCCCACGTCGAGCAGCGACCCACGCTCGCAGCGGGCGAGCAACTCGACGCAGAGCCGGGTCGTCGGGTGGGCGCCGGTGCCGAACGCGCGACCGGGGTCGATCACGACGGACGGCTCCCCGGGCGGCGGGGTGCCCCAGGGAGGGCCGATCCAGACACCACCGACGACGACGGGCCGGTGATAGGTGCGCCATGCGTCCTCCCAGCCCTCCTCGACGGGTGAGACGGCCGCCTCGGGGAAGCGCTGGACGAGCGCCGACGCGCGTCCGGCGCCGGCGTATGCGACCAACACCACGTGCTCGTCGGCGTCGATCTCTTCGAAGCCGTCGCGGACGAGCTCGAGCAGCGCCGCCCGAGCGGGCTCGACCTCTCCGGCCGGGACGCGAAGCGCCACGCGCAGGAGCGGCTCGTCGCTCAGCGGAACGCGCTCTTCAGTCGGTCGAAGAACCCCTCGCCCTCGTCGCGGTACGCCTCGTCGTCCAGTGCCGTGTCGAGCTGCTCGAGCTGCGCTCGCTGCTCGGGGGTCAGGCGCCGCGGCACGCGGACGTCGACGTGGACCCTCAGGTCGCCCCGACGGCCGGTGTGGAGCGCGGGCATGCCACGGCCGCGCACCACGATCACGTCACCGGGCTGCGCCCCCGGCGGCACGTCGACCTCGACGTCGCCCTCCGCCGAGGGGACGCTCACGACCGTCCCCAGCGCGGCCTGCGTGAACGTGACCGCGGCGACCGTCAGCAGGTCGTCCCCGTCGCGCTCCACCCCTTCGTGCGCACGGACGCGCACGAGCACGAACGCGTCGCCGGCGGGCCCGCCGAGCGCGCCGGCATGCCCCTCACCCCGCAGCCGGATGCGCTGCCCGTCATGGATGCCGGGCGGCACGTCGACGTCGAGCTCGCGCTCCCCGATCAGGCGCCCGGCACCGTCGCACGCGCTGCACGGCGTGGCCACGACTTCTCCCAGCCCGTCGCAGCGCGGGCACGTGGAGGCGCGGACGAACTGCCCGAAGACCGACTGGGAGACGTGCTGCACCTGCCCGCGCCCGCCGCACGTCGCGCATCGCTCTGCGGACGTCCCCGGCTCGGCGCGGGCGCCGTGGCAGCGCTCGCACGTCTGCGCGACCCGCAGCGGCACGTGCACGGAGGCGCCGGAGGCGGCGTCGGCGAGCGTCACCTCGACCGCGACGGAGACGTCGGCGCCTCGCGCCCGACGAGGCTGTCCCGGGGAGCCGAAGACGCCGTCACCGAAGAACGCGGCGAAGATGTCGGACAGGTTCCCGAGGTCGAAGTCCGTCGGCTGGAAGCCGCCGGTACGGAGCCCTGCGTGCCCGAAACGATCGTAGGTCTGGCGCCGCTCGGGGTCGGAGAGCACCTCGTAGGCCTCCGCCACCTCGCGGAAGAGGTGCTCCGCGTCGGCCGAACCGTTCACGTCCGGGTGCAGCTCGCGCGCGAGCCGACGGAACGCCTTCTTGATCTCCGCCTCGCTCGCGCCGCGCTCGATCCCGAGCACCTCGTAGTAGTCGCGCTCCGTCGTCGCCATCCGGCTTCAAGGGTAGCCCGACGCCCGGTCACGGGAGCCCGCCGGTGGCGACCCGGCGGAAGGAGGCTCAGTCGTCAGTCGTCCTCGTACACGTCCTCCACGAGCCGGGAGAGCTCGAACGCGGCAGCGCGCACGGCGCGGATCGCGCCCTCGTAGTCCATGCGCAACGGTCCGAGCAGCCCCACGCCGCCGAGCGACCGGTGGGAGAGGCCGTAGCTCGCGCCGACGTACGACACGTCGCGCAGCTCGGCGCCCTCGACCTCGGGGCCGACGCGGATCACGGGGCGCCGCGGGTCGAGCGCGTCGGACAGCAGCTCGAGCACGACCGCCCGGCGCTCGAGCAGCTCCAGCAGGTGCTGGCACGCCTCGAGCTCGTCGCCGCGGGCCTCGCCGAGCAGCCCCGCGGCGCCACCGACGTAGAGCTGCGAGCCGCCTTCGTCCGCGGCATCGGCGAACGCGGGGCGCAGCGCCGCCAGGAACTGGTGCTCCCGCGGGTCGAGCTCGGGGTCCTCGAAGCGTCGGCGGAGCGGCGTCGCCCCGAGCCGCAGCCCCGTGACCGTCTCGTTGAGGTACGCGCGCGCCCAGTCGACGAGGCCCGGGTCGACCGGGTGGTCGAGCTCGAGCATCCGCTTCGTGACCCCTCCCGACGACGTGATCACGACCACGAGCACGACGCGCGGCTGCAGCTGGAGCACCTCCACGTGACGGACGGTCGCGGCGTGCAGCGAGGGGGCGGTGACGAGCGCGAGCAGCCTCGTCGCCTGCGAGAGGGAGTCGGTGGTCTGCTGCAGAGCGACCTCCAGCTCGTTCCGCATCGCAGAGAGGTCGACCGGGAACGGCCCCGGCTTGCCCTCGAGCGTGTCGACGAGCTCGTCGGCGTACAAGCGGTAGCCGCGCTCGGTGGGGACGCGACCGGCCGACGTGTGCGGGTGCATGAGCAGTCCGAGAGCCTCGAGCTCCGCGAGCTCGCCGCGAACGGTGGACGGGGACGCGCCGACGCCGGCGCGCTCCACCAGCGTCCGCGAGCCGACGGGCTGCCCCGTGGAGACGTACTCCTCGACCACACGCCGGAGGATCTCCCGCTTGCGCGGGCTCAGCTCGGTCATCGTCAACCGAATCGTAACGGCGCGGACTCCGGCGCCCGTGCCGGCTCCCACTCGATCAGCTCGGCGGTGATTGCGCCGCCGAGGAACCGCCCGCGACGGGTCAGGCGCAGCACGCCCTCGCTGCTGGTGTCGACGAGCCCCGCGTCGACGAGCCGCACGAGCGCCTCCTCGTCGATCACCGCGTCGAGGCCGGCCCGCGCGACCGGCTCGTCGAGGCGGAGGCCGAGCATCAGCCGCTCGCGCGCCTTTGTCGCCGCGTCGAGTCGCTCGACCTCCCGGCGCGGCGGGCTTCCCGCCGCGAGCGCCGCCAGGTAGCCCCCGAGCGACCGCACGTTGCGCCGTCGCTCGTCGCCGAGCGTGGACACGGCTCCGATCCCGACGCCGAGGTAGTCGGCGCCACGCCAGATCGCCAGATTGTGTCGTGCACGGAGGTCGCGCCCGCGGCGACCGGTCTCGAGCCGGGCGAAGTTGGCCGTCTCGTACCAGCGGAGCCCCGCTCCGGTCAGGGTCTCCACGACGAGATCGAGGTGATCCTCCATCGCCTCCGACTGGCGCGCGAGCTCGCCCGCCCAGGTGTTGGCGAACCGGGTTCCGGGCTTCGCCTCGAGCTCGTAGCAGGAGAGGTGGTCTGGCTCGAGGGCGAGCGCCTCCGTGAGGTCGGCGGCGAGGTCGGCGGCGCTCTCGCCCGGGATCCCGTAGAGCAGGTCGAGGGAGATGTTGTCCAATCCGGCATCACGAAGAGCATGCACCGCCCGCCGGACGTCGTCGGGCGACGCGCGGCGCTCGAGCACGTCGAGCAACCGCGGCGCGAAGCTCTGCGCCCCGACGGAGACGCGGGTCACGCCACCGTCGCGCAGCGCCTGCGCCACAGCCGGGGTCACCGTCTCCGGGTTGGCCTCGACGGTGAGCTCGCCGGCAGCCGGCAGGAACGCGAGCAACCGCTGCAGCGACGGGAGCTCGGTGAAGGTCGGCGTGCCGCCGCCGACGAAGACGGTCTCGAGCGGGTCTGCCAGCAGGTCGCGCTGCTGCGCGAGCTCCGCGGCCAGCGCGTCGACGTACCGGGCGTGGTCGTCTCGGCGGCCGACCGCGGTGACGAAGTCGCAGTAGCCGCAGCGATGGACGCAGAACGGGAGATGGACGTAGAGGTGCCGCACGCGGCCCTCGAGCGAGCGGGGAGCCGCGCTCATTCGTCGTTCCCACGCTCGGCGCGCCGGACGCGCGCCACTGTCGTCGGCGTCCGCTCCGGCGAGGCGTCCTCGACGAGCTCCCGCACCAGGGATCGACCGGCCGCCGGGACGGGAACCACCGGCCAGCACGCGTCGTGCGGCGCGACCAAGAGGACGCCAGGGGTCGCCTCGTCCAGTAGCGACCACTCCTTGATGTCGGAGCGAGTCGCCTGCGTCTCGCCGCCTCCCCGAAGCCGGCACATGAAGGAGCGGTGGACGTGCAGCGCCGCCGTGCCGTACGCGGAGTCGGCGCCGACGCCCGGCAGACCGGGCCCGATCTCGGCGACGTCGTCCCAC
>JAOUEK010000136.1 GCA_029858755.1 Thermoleophilia bacterium | reverse complement strand
CCAACATCAGCCGGTACTGCTCGCCCTCGCGGCGCGCGACCTGCGGATGGGTACAGCCGGCGATCAGATACAGCACGTTCTCGTGGCGCTCGACGATCGACGGCAGCGCCGCGATGGCGGTCTCCAGCCCCTTTCCCGGGGAGATGAGGCCGAACGTGGAGAGCAGGAACCGTGATTGCAGTCGCTCGTAGCCGCCGGGAACAGGAGTCACGTACCGGGGCCGACGCCCGGCCGCGTGCTCGTCGCGCCTCCGCCCGAGCTCCACGGGCGCGCCGTGGGGCACGACCCGGATCTTCGAAGTCGCGCAGGCGCCCGTCTCCAGGAGCAGCCTCGATGCCGTGTCGGTCATGACGATCACGCGCTCGGCCTGATCGCAGAGCTCGGCGAGCACTTTCAGCTGATGGGGGGAGGGCTCCGACAGGACGGTGTGCAGCGTCACGACGAGGGGCTGCGCCAGCTCCTGCGCGAACGACAGCACGTACTCGCCGTCACTGCCGCCGAAGATTCCGTACTCGTGCTCGAGCAAGACGACGTCGACGTCGAGCCGTCCAAGGAGTCGCGCCGCACGTATGTAGTCCCCCCGTACCCCCTGCGCGACAGTAGCGAGCAGCGCTCGGCGCTGCGGGCTCGACGGCTCGTCGACGACGACCACCGACGCGACCCCGTCGACGCCGGGAAGGTTCAGCAGCGCGGTGCGGACGTCGAAGGAGAACGTCCCGATTCCGCACGCACGCGGCGGATACGTGGAGAAGATCGCGGTACGCACGACTCGCGCGCGCCCCTTTCGCTAGGTGTCCGAAGCGTCCACGGCGCACGACCGTCGACTGGATCGGGAGAACCTCATCCTACCGGAGCGCGAAGGCCTCTGGTGACCCGCAGCGTTCAGCGCACGCAGCGCCACCAGAAGACGTTCGCTCGCCCACTCCTCAGACTGGTGGGGAGCGACGATTCAAGACTTCGAGGCGCGCGGGCTCGATCACGCCGGCCACGCGGCCGACGGCCGGCCACGACCACGTGCGTCATCGATGCGACGGGTCGGTGCTCCCGCAGCCGAGCTACCTGTCCACGACGCGCCTGTTCGCAGGCATCTCACGCCTTCCGGGCCCCGACGATCGTAGCCCGACGCCCGCGACCTCGCTGCGAGCACGACGCACATCCTCGCCGTTCCCGGAACGGGAGTATCTATGAGCGCAGCGCTGCGCCGCTATCTGGCCGTAGCCGCAGCCCCGGCCTCGACGAGATCCGAGACCGTCGTGACCGTGGCGCCGTACGCCATCTCGAGGTAGGCGAGCGCATCGTCCTCGTCGACTCCCTCGAAGCCGCACACGGCGTCGCGCGGGATCGTGATCCCGTAGCCGCGGATCAGCGCGCCGTAGGAGGAGTGACGCACGCAGATGTGCGTGTGCTGACCGGTGATCACCACCTCGTCGACCCCGAGCTCGCGAAGCTGCTCGTCGAGCCCGGTGAAGTCGAACGCGCCATAGCCGCGCTTCGGCGACACGATCTCCCCCGCCACCGGCTCGAGCTCCTCGATCACCTCGGCCTCCGGCGTGCCGGCCATCGCGTGCTCCCCCCAGACCCGTAGCTCGGGGTCGTCGGCGTGGTGCGCGTCGTTGGAGAAGACCACCACCCAGCCTTCCTCCCGCGCGTGGCCGAGCAGCCGCTGCAAGGGCGGGATGATCCCCTGTGCCTTGGGATTGGCGAGCTTGCCGGTGACGAAGTCGTTCAGCATGTCGACGATGATCAACGCGCGCATCACGCACCTCCAGTTATCGCCTCATAGGCCAAAACCTTCTCCTCGGGAGGGTAGCACCGGCGCCCTCCCCGCCGCCGGGGGAGCTCCGAGAGCACGGCGGGCTCGGTAGGAAGCCGAACCCGGACGGGGAGTAGCTCCCGATGACGCTCGGGGCCCGCGACGCGATCCTCGACGTGACTCTGGAAGGAGGTGTGGACTGTGCCTGTCGAGCCAGTCACGAAGCCCGGCCGCGCGGACCCGATCGTGCCGCGGCCGGCCGACCTCCGCGGGCGAGCCCGGTTGGACGTCCGGGAACGCACGATCACGACGGCGATCGCGTACGCGGCACACCACGAGCTGGCCGGGTTGGCGGTCGGTGACGAGCTCGAGCTCGTCACCGACCCCTTCCCGGCGATCGTGCCGGACGTCGAGGCCTGGTGCCGGGCGACGGGGCACGAGCTCGCCGAGGCGCGCAGGGGGCCCGAGAGCTGGACGCTCACGCTGCGCAAGGGGCCGCCGCGGAAGAACGACCGCCGCGTCGCGGTGATCGTCTCGAGCGACGGGCTGGAAGAGCTGCTCTCGCCGCTCGCCTTCCCCCTGGCCGCCGCTCTCGGCGGTGCCCCCGCCGCCGTCTATCTGCAGGGACCCGCAGTGCACGTGCTCGCTCCGGGATTCGAGCCGAAGCTGCAGGGGCTGTGGCGGCCGTTCAGCCGCTTCGCGCGAGCCAGCATGGAGCGTGACGGCCACGTCGCCCCCATCGAGAAGCTCCGGCAGCTGCAGGAGCTCGGCGGCTCGGTGTACGCGTGCGCGGGTTCGCTGGCGCACTTCCGCGTCGATCCGGATCGACTCGCCCTCGAGGACGTGATCGTCTGCGAGTACCTGACCTTCATGGAGGTCATGCAGCAGGCGGACGTCCAGCTCTACTGCTGACGGCCCGGGGCTCGAGGCCCGCTCAGCCTGCTCGCATCGCCCGCCCGCGAGCCGTCTCCGAGCCAGCGACGCCCCGACGACCTGGCGTGCCGGTCGTCGGGGCGTTTCGGGTGCGGCGCGCCGGGAGGGCGGTCGGCGACCGCGTCGTGTCGTCAGGACTGCGGGACGAGCACCGAGTCGACGACGTGGATGACGCCGTTGGAGGCCTCGATGTCGGGCTGAGCGACCGTGGCCGTGCCGATCGAGACGGCGCCGTCGGTGATGCCGACCTCGAGCGTGCCGCCCTGGAGCGTCGTGATCTCCTGCCCGTCCGAGAGGTCGGACGACATCACGTCACCCTCGGCCACGTGGTAGAGGAGGATGGCCTCGAGCTGGTCGGCGTTCTCGGGCTTGCCGAGCTCGTCGAGCGTGCCGGCGGGCAGCGCGGCGAACGCGTCGTCCGTCGGTGCGAAGACCGTGAACGGCCCCTCTCCCTTCAGGGTGTCGACGAGGCCGGCACCCTCCAGCAGCGACGCGAGCGTCGTGAAGCTGCCCGCCTCAACGGCGGTGTCGACGATGTCGGACGACTGCGAGGAGCTGTCGTCGCTGCCGCAGGCGGCCACGGTGACTGCGAGCACGAGGGCCAGGCCGAGCCCGATCAGGATGCGCTTCATGGGGTTCTCCTTCGCTTCTTGAACTTGGACAATATTTGTACGCCAGCTGGCTACGAACGGATCACCGCCGCTCGGACTGGACAGTGGGACGTGATCGGCGGGATCATCGAGGGGTGCCGCACGAGCTGCCGACCGGAGTAGTGACCCTCCTCTTCACCGACATCGAGGGCTCGACGCGACTCCTGCACGAGCTCGGCGACGGCTACGCGGACGCCCTCGCGGAGCACCGTCGCGTCGTGCGGGAGGCATGCGAGGCCCACGCCGGCGTCGAGGTGGACACGCAGGGCGACGCCTTCTTCGTCGCCTTCGCGCGCGCCACGGAGGCGATCGGGGCAGCCGCAGACGCGCAGCGCTCACTGGCCGAGGGGCCCGTGCGCGTGCGCATGGGCGTGCACACGGGCGAGCCGCGCGTCACGGAGGAGGGGTACGTCGGGCTCGACGTGCACAAGGGCGCGCGCATCGCGGCGGTCGGGCACGGCGGGCAGGTGCTGCTCTCGCAGTCCACGCAAGCGCTCGTGGACGCGCCGGTCCGCGACCTCGGCGCGCACCGCCTCAAGGACCTGAGCGCCCCGGAGCGCATCTACCAGCTCGAGATCGACGGCCTGCCCTCCGACTTCCCGCTGCTCAAGACGCTCGAGGTGGGAATGAGGGGACTGCCCTCGACGGGAACGTCGTTCGTCGGCCGCGCGGGCGAGCTCGAGGAGATCGACAGGCTGCTCGAGGATCCGGACTGCCGCCTGCTGACTCTCGTCGGCCCCGGCGGGGTCGGCAAGACGCGGCTTGCGCTCGAGGCGGCGGCACGGCGAATCGAGCGCTACCCGCACGGTGTGCACTTCGTGCCGCTCGTTTCCGTCGCAGCGCCGGAGTTCCTCGCGTCGGCGGTCGCCGAGTCGATCCAGTTCCCCCTCAGCGGCTACTCGGAGCCGGAGGAGCTGCTCGACTTCCTGAGCGAGCGCTCGACGCTGCTCGTGCTCGACAACTTCGAGCACTTGGTGGACGGCTCGGGCCTGCTCGGCGAGTTGATCGAGCGAGCCCCGGGGGTCGAGCTGCTCACCACGTCGCGTGAACGTCTCAACGTGCAGAGCGAGTGGGTGTACGACGTCGAAGGCCTCGGGCTCGCCGAGAACGGCAACGGCGGGTCGGGTGCGCTGCGCCTCTTCGTCGAGCGGGCGGCGCAGGCGAGGCCCGGCTACGAGCTCGACGAGGTGGAGCGCCCGCAGGCGCTCCGCATCTGCCGGCTGGTCGCGGGCATGCCGCTCGGCATCGAGCTCGCCGCCGCCTGGGTGTCGATGCTCTCCTGTGGGGAGATCGCCGACGAGATCGAGCGGAACGTCGACTTCCTCGCGACCTCGACGCGCGACGTGCCCGAACGGCACCGCAGCCTTCGCGCGGCCTTCGACCAGTCGTGGCGCCTCCTCACCGAAGAGCAGCGCGACGCGTTCGCGAAGCTGTCGGTCTTCCGGGGCGGCTTCGACCGCGAGGCGGCGGTTGCGATCGCCGGCGCCGACCTCCGGCTGCTCCCCGAGCTTGCGTCGAAGTCGCTCGTCCGGCGTCCCGACTTCGGCCGCTTCGAGCTGCACGAGCTGCTCCGCCAGTATGCGGCGGAGAAGCTCGCCGCCGAGTCGGCCGACGCCTTCGCATCGACACGCGAGCGTCATGCTCGCCACTACGCCGGAATGCTCTTGGAGCGGCAGGGGGCGCTGATGGGCCCGGAGATGACGGTCGCGCGGGACGAGTTGCGCGGCGAGCTCGACAACCTCCGCGCGGCGCTCGAGTGGATCGTGACAGAGGACGACGAGCGGGCGGCGCTGCTCGCACTCGAAGCCTTCTACACGTTCTTGTGGATGCACAGCTGGTTCGAAGGGACCGAGACGCTCGAGCGCCTCGCGCGCACGGCTGGATTCGACCCGGACGACCCTGGGAGCGCGAGCGCCGTCGCGCTGGCGGCGGCAACGTGCTGGATCGCGATCGGCGCGCGACTCGGGTACGACCAGGCGGCGGAGGAGCTCGCCCAGCGGTGCGTGCCCGTCCTGCGGGCGCGGAACCTGGAGCGAGAGGTTGGACGCTGCCTGTGTGCGCTCGGCATCGGGGCGGTGTACCGCGACGTCTTCTCGGAGGCGGTGTCCCTCCTCGATGAGAGCATCGAGCTCGTGAGAGCGACCGATGACGCGTTCACCGAGCCCGGAGCGCTGATGGACCTCGGTTTCGCCTACCTCCTCATGGACGACCTCGATGCGGCAGGCGACGCGTTCGAGGCCGCGAATGCCCTCTGCGACAAGCTCGGGAACCCAATTCTCCGCGCGTACGGCATCGGCAAGCTGGGTCTTCTCGCCGACGCGGAGGAGCGATACGGCGATGCGCTTCGCCTGCACCTGGAGGGTTACGAGCTGTTCGCGTCCGTCGGCGACGCCGGGGGACCGGGCTACGCGCTCAGCCGGGCGAGTGCGAGCGCGTTCGCGCTGGGCGAGTACTCCGAGGCCCTGCAGCTCGGACGCGCCGGCTACGAAGCGTTCTCGGAAAGCAATCACCGCTGGGGGCTGATCACGGCTCTGTGCCGGATCGGTTTCGCCGCCCTGGCAATGGGCGACTCCGTCGAGGCCGCCGACAACTTCCGGAGGGCGCTCGAGCGGGCTCACGCGGCAGGGGCGATCTCACTCGAGCTGCTCGCGCTGAGCGGGATCGGCGCCCTGCTCGAGCACCGCGGCGAGCCGACGCAGGCCGCGACGATGCTCACGTTCGCGCTCGGCCACGAGCAGCTGCCCGCGGCGTACGCCTTTCCCGCCCGGCCCGCTCTCGACCGCCTCGAGGGGTCGCTGGCGCCCGAGGAGCTGGCCGCCGCCCGCGAGGCCGCCTCGGCGGC
>JAOUEK010000135.1 GCA_029858755.1 Thermoleophilia bacterium | reverse complement strand
GCCTTCAAGGCGCGGGCCGAGGAGGGCTATCTCTCGGCCCACTACCCGGGCTACGCGGAGTACGCCTCGCGCGTCCGCCGCCGCCTCGTGCCCGGGGTCTACTGATGGCCCGCTCCGGAGACGACGCCCGCGCGACCTCGGTTCAGCCCTGGCCCGAGGCGGTCGAGCGCGTGGCGCTGTATCTCCGCTCGGCGGGGGCCGAGGCGCGCATCGAGGAGCTCGAGTCGGGGACGGCCACCGCGGAGGCGGCCGCCGAGGCGATCGGCTGTGCGGTGGCCCAGGTCGTGAAGTCCCTGGTCGTGGTCTGCGATGGCGTGCCAGCGGTCGCCCTCGTCCCGGGCGACCGGCGCGGCGACATGGCCAAGGTCGCGCGGGCGCTCGGCGCCCGGCAGGCACGGGTCGGGCGCCACGGCGAGGTGCGGTCCGCGACCGGGTTCGCCCCCGGGGCGGTGGCGCCTTTCCCGCTCGCGCATCGCGTCGTCTGCGACCGGTCGCTGCTGCGGCACGCCGTCGTCTGGTGCGGCGCCGGCTCGGATCGTCACATGGTGTGCCTGGCCCCGATCGAGCTGGTGCGCCTCGCGCGTGCCGAGCTCGCCGATCTCGTGCACGAGTAGTCTTCCGGGGACGCGTCCGCGACCGGAGGAGCAGGCCCCGATGGAACAGACCGACAAGATCTGGATGAACGGCGAGCTGGTCGACTGGGCCGACGCCACGGTTCACGTCGGGGTGCACGGCCTGCACTACGGGACCGGCGTGTTCGAGGGGATCCGTTGTTACGAGACCCCGAAGGGGCCGGCCGTGTTCCGGCTCGCGGAGCACCTGCAACGGCTGCACGACTCCGCTCGGCTCCTCTACATGGAGCTGCCCTACACGGTCGACGAGCTGCGTCAGGCGACGCACGACCTCGTGCGGGTCAACGGTCTCCCGGCGTGCTACCTGCGACCGATCGCGTTCTTCGGGTACGGGTCGCTCGGCGTGCACACACGCGGCAACCCGGTGGAGACGGTGATCATGAGCTGGCCGTGGGGCGCCTACCTCGGCGAGGAGGGGCTGCGCAACGGGATCACGGCGAAGATCTCCTCCTGGAAGCGGGTGGGCGCGAACGTGATCCCGCACGTCGCGAAGGCGACGGGGATCTACCTCAACTCGATGCTGGCGACGACGGAGGCCCAGCGGGCGGGCTACGACGAGGGCATCATGCTCACCGACACCGGCACGGTTGCCGACGGGCCCGGCGAGAACATCTTCGTCGTCAAGGACGGGCGCATCCTCACGCCGCCACTGTCGACCTCGATCCTCCCGGGGATCACCCGTGACTCGGTGATCCAGATCGCACACGACCTCGGCTACGTCGTGGAGGAGACCGACCTGATCCGTGCCGACCTGATGCTGGCGGACGAGGTGTTCATGACGGGCACCGCCGCCGAGGTGACCCCCGTACGCGCCGTCGACGACGTCGAGATCGGCGTCGGTCCGGTGACGCTCGAGCTGCAGCAGCACTACCTGGACACGGTGAACGGCCGCAGCGAGCGGTGGAGCCACTGGCTCGACGTGGTCGAGCTGGCGCAGGCGAGCGCCTGACTCAGCGCGTCGCGGCCGAGCGCAGCACGTCCACGATCCGCTGCTGGTCGGCGGCCGTCAGCGCGGAGCCGCTGGGGAGGCAGAGCCCCCGGTCGAAGAGGGTCGCCGACGCCTCGCCGCCGTAGCACCGCAGCTCGGAGAAGACGGGCTGCAGGTGCATGGGCTTCCACACCGGTCTCGCCTCGATGTCCTCGTCCTCGAGCGCCAGGCGCACCTGCTCGCGGTCGGCGCCGAACGCCTCCGGGTCGATCGTGACGCACGTCAGCCAGTGGTTGCTCGTCCCGTAGGGCGCCTCCGGCATGAACGCGACGCCCGGCTCTCCGCGGAGCAGCGACCGGTACCGCTCGTTGATCTCCCGCCGCGCCGCCACGCGGTCGGCGAGCACCTCGAGCTGCGCGCGGCCGAGCGCCGCGAGCACGTTGCTGAGGCGGTAGTTGAAGCCGATCTCGGCATGCTCGTAGTGCGGCGCCGGCTCACGGGCCTGGGTGGAGAGCTTGCGGGCGTGCGCGAGCAGGTCGGCGTGGCCGGAGGCGAGCGCGCCGCCGCCGCTCGTGGTCACGATCTTGTTGCCGTTGAACGAGAGCGCCGAGAGGTCGCCCTGGCGCCCCGCGGCCTCGCCCTCGTACGTGGCGCCGAGCGACTCCGCGGCGTCCTGGACGAGCGCCACCTCGTGCCGTTCGCACACCTCCCGCAGCGCCCGGTAGTCGCAGCACTGTCCGTAGAGATCGACGGCGACGACGGCGCGCACCACGGCCCCCCTGCGGCGACGGTCGCCGAGCGCGTCGTCGAGCAGGCCGGGGTCGATCGTCCACGTCGCATCGCAGTCGACCAGCACCGGCGTCGCGCCCGTGTACACGATCGCGTTGACGCTCGCGGCAAAGGTCAGGTTCGAGCAGGCGACCTCGTCGCCGGGCCCGACGCCGAGCACGGTCAGCGCCAGGTGGAGCGCAGCCGTGCCGCTCGACAGCGCGAGCACGTGTGGGACGTCGATCAGCGCTCCGAGCTCGCGCTCGAACGCGTCCACGTGCGGGCCGAGCGGCGCGAGCCAGTTCGAGGCGATGGCGTCCGCGACGAGCTCGAGCTCGCGGCCCGAGGGATGAGGGGGAGAGAGGTAGATGCGGGTCATCGGAGCGCGAGCGTAGCGCGCCCGGCCGATGGCCCGTCAGTGCGGGCCGTGCTCGCCTGCCGGTCGGTCCGTGGCCGACGAGGGCGGGTCACCCGCTTGCCGCCCGCGCTCTGCGAGCACGTCGTCCGGGAGGTCGTACCGGCGGAACGACAGCCACGCCACGAGCACCAGCACGCCCGCAACCGGCCCCACCAGGCGGATCCCGGTCTGATCCTGGCTCGTGCTGCCGAGCGAGAGCAGGAGCGCCAGGAGCAGCGGCGTGAACGCCGACGTCGTCTTCTCCACGAAGTTCTGGGCGCCGAAGTACGTCGCCTCGCGCCGCATCCCCGTGTTCAGGCTGTCGTCGTCGACGATGTCTGCGGTCAGCGGAGCGGGGAAGAGGTAGTTCCCGGAGATCGGCAGGCCGACGAGCATCATCGCGACGAGGATCTGCAGCCACCCCGGGATCCAGGGGAGGAGCCCGGCCACCGCGACGAGCGGGAAGGCGACGGCGGCGGTGAGCATCGACACGCGATACGCACGACGCTTCGAGGTCCTGCGCCCGTACCGTTGCGCCAGGGGGATCATGGCCGCCGCGGCGACGAACGCCGACGCGGTGAGGATGGACACCCACTGCCCGACGGAAAGGCCAGGCTGGCCGTCACCCACCCACTTCTCCGAGAGCGCGCCGGGGATCTCGTGGAAGGTGTCGGGCGCATCGACGACGCCGAGCACGGCCTTCGCGTAGAAGGGAAGCAGCCCGGTGAGCATCTGGAAGGCGAGCTGGAACAGCGCGAACGTGGGCAGGAAGGCGATGAACGCCCGGTTGCTGAACGTCGTGCGCAGCGCGGTCACGAGCGGGATGTCCGCCGGCGGCACGGTACGGCTCGCGTGGCTCCAGACCCCCGCGACACCGGCATAGCGGAGCGTCAGCAGGACGATCGCGAACACGGCAGCCATCGCGGCGAAGCCGAAGGCGTCCTTGAGCAGGCCGCTCGCGACCAGCCCGAAGCCGGCGCCGGCGGCCCCGAAGTAGACCTTCATCCCGGTGATCGAGACGCGGTCGTCGCTCGTCTTCGCGATCTCGGGGAGCAGCGCCTCGTAGGGGCCTCCGGAGATCGTCGACGACACGAAGTAGAGCTCGAGCATGATGAAGAGGTACGCGCCCGCTGCGGCCGCGCTCGACGTCGGCGGCGTGAACAGGAGCACCGAGAACAGCGCCACGAACGGCGTCGCGGCGAGGATGAACGGGAACCGCCGACCGAAACGCGAGTGCGTCCGGTCGCTCCAGTAGCCGATCAGCCCGTCGTCGACGGTCTCCACGAGCCGCGCGACCGTGATGATCGCGCCGACGGCGAGCGGGGAGAGCACGTCGGTCGCCTCCGTGTAGAAGAAGAGGAGCCAGAGGCTCCTGCTCTGCGTCAGCGCCTCGCCGCCGAAGCTCGAGCACGCGAACAGGGCCTTGGCACGAAGCGGGAGCCGCGTCGCGCGAACGCCGCCGTGTGCGCCGGCCGGCTGCCCGGTTCCGTCGCCCATGCTGCGAACGTATCCGTCGCAGAGGGATCCGGCATCCGCGAGGCCGCGGATCCGGCGTCGGTCACCAGCCGGATGTGCCCGGGCCGCCCTTGAAGGGCCCGATCAGGTCGGAGGTGACCCAGCCGCCGTAGAAGCCTCCCGGCTGCGGCGTCGCGCGCTCCTCGTCGACCCAGCACTCGTCCATCAAGGCCGGGTAGAAGGCGAGGGTGTCACGGAGCGACTCGTACCCGGGAGACGGGTCGGGGTAGCCCCAGGCGGCACCCTCGACCACGCGCCCGCCGACCGAGACGTCCCAGTACCGGGCGGCGCCCTTCCACTCGCACAGCGAGCCTCGGCGCGCCGAGGGCGTCAGGCCGGCGCTGACGTCCGTCCTGGGAACGTAGTAGACGGGTGGATGACTCGTCTCCAGCACGCGGCACGCGGCGGTCGTGTCGGCGATCGTCCGGCGGTCGAGCACGACACGGATCCGGCGCCCCGCCGCCTCGACGCGCGGCGGCCGCGGGTAATCCCACACCGACTCGGCCATGCGCCCATCGTGCCTGGAGCGCGGCTCCCCGCGTCGCACGGCGGCGTCATACTCCCGGTGTGGGTACCGCGGGCATGGTGTTCCTGGGCTTCGGCAAGTACGCGCGCGCCGACCGCATCTACGCGCTCGAGCCGATCACCGGGAACGAGCGCGGCAGCGGGCGGCGGACGCTCGTGTGGGTGGAGGGCATCGTCGAGCCGATCGTCGCCTCGCGAACCCAGGAGTCGATCCTGGAGGAGATGGCCGAAGCGGTCGAGGCGCCGAAGCGCGGCAGGTCGCGCCGACCGGTGCTGCGGCACCCGCAGCTCTTCGACGAGGCGCCGACCGACGCGACGTGAGCTTCGGCGACGTCGTCGCCCTGCCGTCACCGCAGGCGGCGCCGCTCCTGCTCGGGTGGACGCTGCTCGTCGACGGCGTCGGCGGCCGGATCGTCGAGGTCGAGGCCTACACGCAGGACGATGCTGCGAGTCACGCGTACCGTGGCCCGACTGCGAGGAACGCGTCGATGTTCGGTGCGCCGGGGCACCTCTACGTGTACCGCTCCTACGGGATCCACTGGTGCGCGAACGTCGTCTGCGACGAGCCCGGGGTCGGCGCCGGGGTGCTCCTGCGTGCGATCGAGCCGACGCACGGGCTCGGGCGCATGGTGGAGCGACGCGGCGTCGACGATCGACGCCTGCTCTGCTCCGGGCCGGGCCGCGTCGCGCAGGCGCTCGGCCTCACCCGCGAGCACGACGGTGCCCCGCTGGACGCTCCACCGTTCACCCTGCAGCCGCCGCCTGCGCCGGTGGCCGTCGCGGCGACCCCCAGGATCGGGATCAGCAGCGCGACGGAGACGCCGTGGCGCTTCGTGGTCAGGGGCTCGGCGTGGGTTTCGCGCGCCCCACGACGAGCGTGACCCGGAGCTTCGGGCCGGCGGCCACCCCTGCGTCCGGCTTCTGGCGGATCACCGTACCCGGAAGGCCCGAGGCGTACGTCACGCGGGGCGTGATCTTGACCCGACGCAACTGCGTACGGGCGTCGAGCAGCGACGAGCCGACGAGGTTGGGGAGGAGGCCGTAGCGGGGATCCGCGCGGGTCACCCACAGGCGGACGGCGGAGCCGGAGGAGAGGAAGGCACCGGCTCGTGGCTCCTGGCGCACGACGATCTCCGGTCGCTTCCCGACGGGTGCCGGCACGCCGATCACCTCGGCGGTGAGCGGCTTCGCATTCAGCAGCCCGCGCGCCATGCCGACCGTGACGTGCGAGACGGCCGGCACGATCACCTCGTTCGCGTAGCAGCGCGCCTCCTCTCCCGGGACTCGCCCGTCGAAGAACGCCACGAGCCGTGTGCCGGGGCAGAGGCCGTTGTCCAGCTTCCAGCCTCCGCGGTCGACGATCCGCGCCTCACGGGCTGGGAGGTACGGGGGCGGCGTGAAGTCGACAGGGTCGT
>JAOUEK010000134.1 GCA_029858755.1 Thermoleophilia bacterium | reverse complement strand
CGCGAGCGGGTCCTTCTTCGCGCTGATCGTCATGCCGTCGGCCAGTGACGCCATCTCGCGCACGATGTCAGCGACGTCGCGGTCGCCCTGGCCCGGCTCCCGCTCGCGGACGAACCAGGCGTTCTCAGCGAAGCGGCAGGCGTCGAGGAAGAGCGGGACGCGATGTCGATCGCAGACCGAGCGGACGGCGCGGAGGTTCTCGAGCGACACCGGCTGGCCGCCGCCGGTGTTGTTGGTGACGGTGACGAACACGGCCGGCACGGCGTCGGCGCCGCGCGCCTCGATCAGCGCGTCGAGCGCGGCGACGTCCATGTTGCCCTTGAAGGGATGGTCGGCCGCGGGGTCGAGCCCGTCAGCGATCACGAGGTCGACCGCCTCCGCACCCGTGTACTCCACGTTGGCGCGTGTCGTGTCGAAGTGCGTGTTGTTGGGTACGACCTTCCCCGGCCCACCGATCGCGGTGAACAGGATCTTCTCGGCGGCGCGCCCCTGGTGGGTCGGGATCACGTGCTCGAAGGGGAACAGCTCGCGGACGGCCTCGAGGAACACGTACCAGGACGGTGAGCCGGCGTAGCTCTCGTCTCCGTGCTGGATCGCGGCCCACTGGTCGCGGGACATCGCGCCGGTGCCCGAATCGGTGAGGAGGTCGACGAGCACGTCGTCCGCGTGGAGGCCGAAGAGGTTGTACCCGGCGCGCACGAGCGCCTCGCGCCGCTCGGCCGCGGTCGTCATCCGCAGGGGCTCGATCGAGTGGATGCGGAAGGGCTCGAAGATCGTGTCGAAATCGGCCACCGTCTCACCTGTAGCGGGTCTCCGGCCCGGCGGCATCGGGGGTTTACCGCGACGGCGTCGTGCCCTGCACGGCCGGTGCCGGAGGTGGTCGAGCCGCAGCGGCCGCCGTCGGCGTGGGGCTCCGATCAGGTGACGCCGGCGAGGAGGAAGGCCCGGGTCTCCCTGAGCATCTCGCGCGCGATCACGAGGCGCTGCACCTCCTGGGTGCCCTCGTAGATCTGCGTGATCTTGGCGTCGCGCATGAAGCGCTCCACCGGGTACTCGCGGATGTAGCCGTAGCCGCCGAGGATCTGCACCGCCTCGGTCGTCACCTGCATCGCGACGTCGCCGCAGAGGAGCTTCGCCATCGCCGAGGCCTTGGTCAGCTCGGCGTCGTCGGCGCCCTCGTCGACCATGCGCCCGAAGCGGTAGAGCAGCCCGCGCGCCGCCTCGCACATCACCTCCATGTCCGCCAGCTTCGCGGCGATCAGCTGGTGGGACGCGATCGGCTTGCCCATGGTCTCGCGGGTGCGCGCATACTCGAGCGCGTAGTCGGTCGCGCCCTGCGCGATCCCGAGCGCCTGCGCGGCCACCCCCGGCCGCGAGCGGTCGAGGATCCGCATCGCGAGCTTGAAGCCGTCGCCCTCCTGGCCGAGCAAGCTCCCCGCCGGCACGCGGCAGCCGCCGAGCACGAGCTCGCCCGTGGTCGAGCCGGCGATCCCCATCTTCGGCTCCAGCCTGGCGACCTCGAACCCCGGCACGTCGGCCTCCACCAGGAACGCCGAGATCCCCGCATGCCCGGCCTCCGGGTCGGTCTTCGCGAACACCGTGTACAGCCCCGCGACGCCCGCGTTGGTGATGAACCGCTTGCTCCCGTCGAGCACCCAGCCGTCGCCGTCGCGCCGGGCGGTGCTGCGCATCGCCGCCGAGTCCGACCCCGACCCCGCCTCCGTCAACGCGTACGCCGCGAGCACCTCCCCCGACGCGAGCCGCGGCAGCCACCGCGCGCGCTGCTCCTCGGAGCCGCCGAGCTTCAGCCCCAGCGAGCCGAGCTCCTGCACCGCCAGGATCAGCCCCGACGTGGCGCAGACCTTGGACACCTCCTCGATCGCCACCAGGGAGAGCAACGCGCCCGTCCCCGCGCCCCCGTGCTCCTCTTCGAAGAACAGGCCGAACAGGCCGTGCTGTCGGAACAGCTCCACCACGTCCCAGGGGAACTCGTGCGAGGCGTCTATCTCCGCAGCCCGCGGCGCCACCCGCTCTCGCGCCAGGGTGCGTACGAGCTCGCGCACCTCCCGCTGCTCCTCGGTGAGCGGATCCCAGGGCACGGAGCGCCCTCAGGCGAGCAACTCGGCCGGCACGAACTTCGAGACTTCCACGATCGAGTCCACGGGGACGTCTGCGCGCCGTGCGGCGGCGACGATCGCGTCCGGCGACGGCGCCTCGTACAGGCAGTAGGACCGCTGCTGGTCGGCCGAGAGGAAGGAGAAGAGCCAGCTCACGCCCTCGTCGGCGTTGACGTCCTCGATCAGGCGAACGTCGTCGGCCGTCAGCTCGAGACGCTCTGCGAACGTGCGCTCGATCACGTACAGCGGCATCTGATGATCGTACCGGGTCGGGCTAGGGCGTCACCAGCCGGTGACGGTGCGCGTAGGCGGCGGCCTCGGTGCGGTTCGCGCAACCGGTCTTGCGCAGGATGCTGCGCACGTGGTTCGCGACCGTGTGCTGGCTGATGTGCAGGCGCTCTCCGAGCTCGCGGTTCGACAGGCCACGCGCGACCAGGCCCAGGATCTCGATCTCGCGCGCCGACAGCCCGTCCGGGAGCCGCGGGGCGGACCCGGGCTCCGCGCCGAGGGCCCGGGCACGGGTCAGCACGGCCGTGAGCCCGTGCTCCTCGGCGATCGCCGAGGCCTCGCGGAGGAGCTGCGCGGCGTGGCCTCGATCGCCGCCCGCTCGGCGGGCCAGCACGATGCGGGCGTGCTCGACGAGCGTGTGCGCGAGCCAGGTGCGTGCGCCGAGCGCCTCGTTCAGCGACCGCGCCGCGTAGAAGTGCTCCTCGGCCCGATCCCAGTCGCCGAGCAGCCCCGCGAGCATGCCGAGATGACGATCGGCGGAGCCGAGGCAGGCGACGAGATGGCCGATCTGGATGGCGTGCCCGCGATGGGGCTCGAGCCCGCGGTAGAGCTCGACGGCCAGCGCCTCGTCACGGACGGCCACAGCGGCCTCGGTGACGTATGCGAGCGTGGCGAGCCAGAGCGTCCGCCCCACGGCGCCGAGCCCCTCGGCTCGGATGCGCGCGAGCTCCCGGGAGGCGTCGTCGGACATCCCCAGGTCGGCCAGGAGGACGGCGAGCGCGGGGGGCCAGGCGCCCGAGCCGCCGCGGGCGGCGAGGACGCGGACGGCGGGCGCGAGCTCCGCGAGGCGTCCCTGCTCCCGCCGGATGCCGAACATCTGGATGCCGTGGACGCTCGACGCGTCACGTCCCCGGAGCAGGCGGCTCCATTCGTGCGAGCGGCGTGCCGCCGCCTCGGCAGCGGCGAGGTCGCCGTCGCAGAGGGCGAGCGCGGACGCATAGTGCTCGGCGACGTGGAGGCGGAACGGCTCGCCGAGCTGCCGTGCGAGCTCGAACAGCCGGCCGAGCGCGGCGCGCGCCGCCCCGACGTTGCCGAGTGACACGTACGAGGGCACCAGCCACCACAGCGCCTCCGCCTCGATGCTCGCGTCGTCGATCTCCTCGCCGATCGTGAGCGCCTCGGCCAGCATCGCGTTGATCTCGTCGTCCGATCTCGAGCCCCGCGACCAGTAGGCGGACGACAGCACCCACCCGAGCGCCGCTCGGTCGCCGAGCGCCCGCGCCATGGAGGTCGCCTCGTCACGCGTCGGTCGCGCCCGCGGGTAGTCCCCGGTGAAGTCGAGCGCCCGGGTCAGGGCCCCGAGCAGGCGCACCCGAAGCTCTGACGGCTCCGGCCCGACTGCGGCGACGGCTTCCTCCAGCAACTCGACGGCTCCCGCGTCGTGGATCGCGGGACGCCAACACGCCTCCTCGAAGCCGATCGCCGCGCGGGCCAGGAGCTCGACGTCGTCGAGCTCCTGGGCAACCTCCGCCGCGTGGCGGAAGGCATCGAGCGCCTCGAGCGACCGCCCGGCGCGGTGGCACGCGTACCCGAGCTCGAGGTCGATCGTCCCGCGGCGCCCCGAGTCGACCACGCCGACTGCGAGCGCCGCGTGGAGATGCCCCACCGCCTCGTCGAACGCGAGCGCTGCCGCCGCCGAGTCAGCAGCGCGCAGGTTGTACGAGACGGCGCGTTCACGGTCGCCGAGGGGCGCTGCCTCTGCGAAGTGGTAGGCCAGCGCAGCCAGATGGCCGTGCGACCTGACCGCGGAGGGACGACTCTCCAGCGCCTCGGCAACCCGGAGGTTGAGCTCCGCGCGCGATCCGGCAGACACCCGGTCGATCACCGAGCGGCGAACGAGCTCGTGCGCGAAGCGGTAGGCGAGGCCGATGCCCGGCGCCTCGACGACGAGCCCGCTGCGCACCGCCTGATCGAGCGCGTCGAGCAACACTCCCTCCTCCAGCGCCGATGCCCGCCGGACGATGTCGAGCTCGAACGATGCGCCCGCGACCGCACCCAGCTCGAGCACCGCGCCGGTCGTCTCGTCGAGACGGGCGACCCGCTGCGCCACGACCTCCCGCACCGTCTCGGGCGTCGCCACGTCGACGAGCGGCCGCACGAGGCGAACATGGGTCGCGTCGACCGCGATCGCGTCCGAGTCGACCAGCTCGCGCCACAGCTCGGTGAGCAGGAACGCGTTGCCTCCGGTCAGAGCCGCGATCTCGGTAGTCGTTTCGCCCTCGGGATCGACGCCGGACGCAAGCCGCAGGAACTCGGCGACGTCCTCGCGGTCCAGACCGCCGAGGCGCAGGCGCACGACGCCCTCGGAGCGCGACAGCTCGGCGAGCGTCTCCGAGAGCGCGGCAGGCACGTCCGCCTCGACGTCGCGGAAGGTGCCCACCAGGAGCATGCGCGCATCAGCGGCAGAGCGGACGAGGTGGCGGAGGAGGAGGAGCGTGGAGACGTCGGCCCAGTGCAGGTCGTCGAGCACGATGAGCAGCGGCGCCTGGTGCCCGGCCGCCGTGAGCAGCCCCGCGACCGCGGTGTGGAGGCGATGGCGCTCCGCATCGGCGTCCACGTCGACCTCCTCGGACCGCGGGCCATCCCCGCTCGCGAGCTCGGGGAGCAGCCGCTCGAGCCGCCCGCCGCGAGGGCCGAGCTGGACGCCGAGCGCCCCCACGTCGAGGTGGTTCCCGAGCGTGCCGAGGGCCTCGACGAACGCGCCGTACGGCGTCCTCACCACCGAGTCGCAGCCGCCGTAGAGCACGATCGCGCCGTCATCGGCCAACGCACGGGCGAGCTCGCCGGCGAGTCGACTCTTCCCCGAGCCCGGCTCACCGGAGACGAGCGCTGCCCTTCGGCCCTCACCGGCGGCGCGCGGGAGCAGCGCCCGCAGGGTGGCGAGCTCGCGCGCACGGCCGGCGAACGGAAAGGCCGGCGGCAGTCGAAGGAGTCCAGGGAGACGTCGCTCGTCGATAGTCAGATCTGATTATCACGCGCACGGCGTTGCCGGGAGGAAAGTGGGTCAGGGCGAGTCATGACGCCGAAGCCGGCCCCGCGTACCGTGGCGGGCGACATCCATCCGGGAGGTACGACGTGAGCACGACAGCCACACCAGCCGCAGCCGCCCGCACCGAGCTCGCGGGCTTCGGCGGCACCCTCATCGGGCCAGGCGACGCCGGCTACGACGAGGCGCGCGAGCTCTTCAACGCCATGTTCGACAAGCGCCCCGCGCTGATCGCACGCTGCGCCGACGCCGACGACGTGGCGGCGACGATCCGCTTCGCGCGCGAGCACGACCTGCCGCTCGCGATCCGCGCCGGCGGCCACAACGGCGCCGGACTGGGCAGCGTCGACGACGGGGTCGTCTGCGACCTCTCGCTGCTGAAGGAGATCACGGTCGACCCCTCGACGCGTGAGGTGCGCATCGGCGGCGGCTCGCTGTGGCGAGAGGTCGACGCCGCGACGACCGAGCACGGGCTTGCCGTGCCGGGCGGGATCATCTCCACGACGGGGGTCGCGGGGCTCACGCTGGGAGGCGGCCACGGGTACCTGACGAGGCGCTACGGGCTGACGATCGACAACCTGCTCTCGGCCGAGCTGGTGCTCGCCGACGGGAGCAGCGTGACGGCGAGCGCAGACGAGCACCCGGACCTGTTCTGGGCGATCCGGGGCGGCGGCGGGAACTTCGGCGTGGTCACCTCGTTCACATTCAGGGCGCACCCGGTGGACACGGTCTTCGGTGGGCCGACGTTCTGGGCGCTCGAGGACGCCGAGGCCGTGCTCGCCGCCTATCGCGAGTGGCTGCCCGCGGCACCGCGGAACGTGATGGGCTTCTTCAACTTCCACACCGTGCCGCCGGGG
>JAOUEK010000133.1 GCA_029858755.1 Thermoleophilia bacterium | reverse complement strand
CAACTACCACTGGGCGCGATCGAGCAATCCGCTGGCGCTCGACATCGGGAGCAACCTGAGCAGTGACTCCACCTACTCCCTCGACGGAGTGATCAGCGACTGGAACTGGTCGGAGGTCCTCTCAGTGAGGAAGGTTCCGGGCGCGCACAACAGGAAGTGCGGCCCCGTCTCGGGTCGCGTCGAGGTGTGCAACGACACGTACGGGAACCGCGGCTGGCTGGGGATCGCCCAGATCTGGGCCTCGGGCGACCACATCACGCAGGGCACGGTGCAGCTGAACGACTCGTACTTGCTGAGCGGTGGATACAACTCACCCGCGTGGCGGCGGCTCGTGACGTGCCAGGAGCTCGGGCACACCTTCGGCCTCGACCACCAGGACGAGAACTTCTCGAACCCAAACCTGGGCACGTGCATGGACTACACGAACAGCCCGGATTCGAACCAGCATCCGAACAGCCACGACTACGAGCAGCTGTTCACGATCTACACGCACCTCGACGGCTCCAGTGGCGGCGGAGGCGGCGGTGGCGGCAGCTGCCCGCCGAAGAACCCGCACTGCTCCGGCAACGGCGTCGGCAACGCGCCGCCGTTCTCGCAGGCCAGTCGCGCGAACGGCTCGGTCTACGTCGACCGGCTGCCGGGTGGCGTGAAGCGCATCACGCACGTCTTCTGGACCCCGCGCGGCGACTAGCCGAGGACGACACGACACACTGCTGAGGGCCCGTCAGGCGGCGGGCCCTCGGCTCGTCCGCCTCCGCGATCTCGGGCTGGGCGGTTGCCTCGAGCTCGCCGGGACCCGCTCGTGCCGATCTCCGCATTGCGAGCGCGATCCCTCGCATCACGATTTGACATCGGGATCGATGCTCGGCGAGCCATGGCTACACTGGATCCAGATGGGGTCGACTGCGACCATTGAGGGGGTTGCGCGTCCGGCGAGCCCGCCGTTCGTGGTCGCCCACCGCGCCGGGAACCGCCTCGCCGACCTGCACGCCGCAGAGCGCGAAGGCTCTCTGCTCGTCGAGGCGGACGTGCGCCTCTACCGCGGTCGTCTCGAGGTTCGCCACCTCAAGTCGGCCGGCCCGCTGATCCTCTGGGATCGCTGGCGGCTCGCCGCGCCCTGGCGCCACCGGCTCCGACTGGAGGAGCTCCTGACGGCGACGAGCGAGGACACCGGGCTGATGCTCGACCTCAAGGGGCCGCGGCGGCGACTCGCCGAGCTCGTGGTCGAGGCACTGCGACCGCACCTCGGGCGTCGCCCCCTGACCGTGTGCGCGCGCTGGGGGCGGCTGCTGGAGCCGTTCGAGGGCCTTCCCGTTCGCCGCGTGCACTCGGTGGGCGCGCGGCGGCAGCTCGACCGCCTGCTGGCCCGCGCCGGGGATGGGCCCCGCCTCGACGGCGTCGCCGTCCACGCACGCCTCCTCGACGAGCACGTGACCGTCGAGCTGCGCAGGGTCGCCGACCTGGTGATCACGTGGCCCGTGAACACGCCCGAGCGGGCGCGCGAGCTGCTTCGCCTCGGAGTCGACGGCTTGATCTCGGACGCTGCGGCGGCCATCGTGCCGGCGCTCACGGCCGACGCCTCGGCCTGAGCCCGGCGCACGACCTCGTCAGCACCACGGTTGCGGCCGTGGGCCGGCTGCGGCTGCGATACGTTCGCCCGATGAGCGACCGGTCGTCGGAGGCAGTCCCCAACGGCACTCGACGGGCGAAGCGCACGCTCGACCTGACCGTCTGCGGCATGCTGCTCGTCCTCCTTTCCCCGGTCCTCGCGGGGGTATGGGCGGCCGTCGCCCTCGACGCGCTGCTGAGCAGGCGCGACCGCGGCCCGATCCTCTACCGGGAGCCGCGGATCTCCGCCGGGCGCGAGTTCGACTTGCTCAAGTTCCGGACGCTGCGGCGGGAGGTGCTGACCGAGGCGCGCGGCCACGTGCGCCCCTTCGAGGCGGACGCGGGCAACCTCACGTGGGCAGCGCGCCGGGTGCTCAAGCCCTGGTACCTCGACGAGCTGCCGCAGCTCGTGAACGTGCTCCGCGGTGACATGAGCCTCGTCGGCCCGCGACCGTGGCCGGGCGAGCTGGTGGAGCAACAGGTTGCGCGTGGCTACGACTACCGCCTGCGTGTCCCGGCCGGCTGGACGGGCCCGGCCCAGGTGTCGAAGGGCGGTGACCCGGCACGGTACGCGGAGCTCGACCTCGGCTACGTCGCGCTCGTCGAGGCCGGCAGGCCGTGGCGTCTCGTCCGCGCCGACCTGGGCCTCCTGCGCCGGACGGTCGCGACGATGCTGCGGGGCGAGGGCCTCGCGAACTGAGCCTCGACAAACCGGCACGCCTCGCGCACGCTGAGGTGGATGAGCGAGGTCATGGACGTCGACGAGGTCCTCCACGTCCTCGAGGAGGAAGAGCGGGCGCTGTCTCGCCGTCGCACCCGGCTGCACCGGCGGATCGACTTCCTGCACTCGGGCGGCTACGCGCACTTCGACACGGCGACCGAGATGGGGAAGCTCCTGGAGCTCGAGCGGGAGCTCTCCGAGCGGCGTCGCCTGCTGCACGCCGAGATCGACGTCGCCCGGCGGGAGCGCCGGCGTCGAGAGCTCGCCCGTCGCTGAGCGATCACCTAGGTGAGTCGGATCCGCGGGTCGATCCACGCGTAGAGCAGGTCGACCAGCAGGGTGAAGACGATGATCGCGATCGCGCCGAAGAGCACCACCCCCTGTAGCACGGGCAGGTCGAACTGGCTGATCGACTGGATCGCCGTGCCACCGAGGCCGTTGAGCCCGAAGACCGCCTCGATGAAGATGGCGCCGCCGAGCAGCAGGCCGATGTCGAGGCCGACGAGCGTGACGAGCGGGAGGAGCGCGTTCCGCAGCACGTGCCTGCGCATGACGACGCTCTCTGGTGCGCCCTTGGCGCGGGCGGTGCGCACGTAGTCCTGCGTCAGCGTCTCCATCACCTCGGCGCGCGTGAAGCGGACGTACGTGGCAGCCACCACCAGTGCGAGCGTCGTCCAGGGCAGGATCATGTGGTAGGCCCAGTCGAGCACGCCGCCGCACTGCGACGCCTCGGGCACCGAGAAGACCTCGCAGTAGCCGGCGATCGGCGTCAGCCCGAGCCGGTAGCCGACGAGGTACGACAGCATCAGGCCGATCCAGAACGAGGGCAGGGAGATCCCGATCAGGACGTAGACCATGGCGGCGCGGTCGGCGAGCGACCGCGGTCGTAGGGCGGAGAGGATCCCGATCGGGATCGCCATCACGAGCACGAGGATCATCCCGCCGAAGACGAGCGAGGCGGTGATCGGCGCCGCCCGCTCGATCTCGGCGTTTACCGACCGGCGCGTGAGGAACGACTGACCCAGCGACCCTTCGAGCACGAGCCGCTTGAGGAATCGCGCGTACTGCACGTGAACCGGGTCGTCGAGGCCCAGGAAGTGCTCGACCTCGGCGATCTTCTCAGGGGTCGCCGATTGCCCCGCGGCCAGCCGGGCCGGGTTGGCCGGCACGAGGAAGAAGATCACGTAGGTGACGAAGGAGACGGCGACGAACAGCACGATCGCCCAGAGCAGGCGGCGGATCACGTAGCGCAGCATGTCCTCTCCTTCGTCATATGCATAGCCCTTTTTGCATATGACGTGCCGGGTACCCTGTTTGTTGGTGATCGAGTTCCAGCAAGCGGGTGACCCCGTCGCAATCGCGGTCGACCTCGCCAACACGTGGGACACGCTCGAGTCGCAGCACGAGCAGCTGAGGGAGGTCGCCGACCTGCGGGCGTTCCTGGAACGGCACGCGTACTCGGGCGCCGCTGCGGCGGACGAGCGCGACCTGGCTCGCGTGCGGGAGTTCCGGGACGAGCTGCGTGCGGTCTTCGCCGAGCCCGACGAGGACCGCGCCGCGATGCGCCTGAATGGGCTGCTGGAGCGGTCGGGCGCAGTGCCGCAGCTCGTCCCCGAAGGCGAGGAGTGGGCGCTTCGCCACACCCCGGTGGGCTCCGGGCCGTCCGCGCGGCTGATCGCGGCGGCGTCGGCAGCCGTCGCCGAGGCGGTGTCGGCGCTCGGCTGGGAGCGGCTCGGCACCTGCGAGGCGGCTCCGTGCACGTGCGTCTTCGTCGACCGCTCGCGCAGCGGCACTCGCCGCTACTGCTGCCGCCTCTGTGCCGATCGCGCCGCCACCGCCGCGTACCGCGAGCGTCGCCGCGGTGATCCCGGCTAGAGCACGAGCATCGCAGCGAGCGGAGGCAGCGCGACGGGGAGCTGCGACCATGTCTCGCCGAGGTCGGTCGAGCGCCAGACGTCCCCGTTGGCAAGCCCGGCGGTGACCGCCCCGGGCCGCCCGGGGTCGGTGACGAGGGCGTACGGCATGTGGTCGAGCGGCTGCGGCAGCCCGCCGCCGAGCTTCTCCCACGGCCTGGCGCCGACGCGGCGGAAGACGTACGCCTCGGCGGCCTTCGCCCCGTGCGCCCTGCCCGGCCCGGGTGCGACGGCGACGTAGCACACGTCCGGGCGCTCGGGGTCGGCGGCGACGGCCCAGCCGTACTTCCGGTCGAGCCCCTCGGCCGGTCGCGTCCATGTGAGGCCGGCGTCCGCGCTCAGTGCCGCGCCGCCGTAGCCGCCCTCGTAGACGTGTGCACCGTCCGTCGCGTGGAAGCAGAGCGCGTGGCAGTCGCGCATGGCGCCCGGTCGGTGACCGGTCCACGTGTCGCCGCCGTCCGCGCTGCGCACGACGGCCCCGAACTCGATCCCCGCGACGACGACGCCCGGGTCGGTGGGGGAGAGCGCGATCGCGTGCACGTACGCGGCGAACCTGGGGCCCGCCGGCGAGAACCAGAGGCGCCGCCACCTGATGCGTCGGAAGCCGCCGAGCTCCTCCCAGGTCGCCGCCCCGTCCCGCGAGCGGAGGATGCCCGCGGGGCGAACCCCCGCATAGACGAGGCCGGGGTCGTGCGGGCTGACGGCGAGCGAGCGCACAGGCCGGTCGACGTGGCCGCACGCGGCCCACGTCACCCCGCGGTCGTCGGACCGGAGCACGCCGGCGTCCTCCGTGCCCACGAGCACGGTGTCACCGCCACCGCCGGGCACCGCGGCGAGGCAGTGGACGCGCTGCCCGGTGAGGGGGCGTTCGACGCTCCAGGTGCCGGCGGCGTCGACGGTCGCGCGTGCGACCCCGTTGCGGGTCGCTGCCAGGATCAGATCCGAGCCCCCGTGGGGCGGGCTCACGAGAGCGGCCCCGGCGTCGGACCCGGGCGTGCCGCGCGGTCATCGGCGCGACGTGGCACGAGCAGGTCGTGGAGTCGCTCGAGGCCGAGCCCGAAGAGCGTCCAGAGCGGCAGGTAGTCGAGGCGCACGAGGCCGTCGACGGCGAAGCGGGCGCGGCCGTAGTCCCACGGGGCGTGCCCCACGAGCCGGCGGAGCGCACGACCGCTCGCGTATTCCACCGCGAGCGTGCCGACACCGTAGACGGCGGCCCTGGTGACGAGCCGACGGCACCTGATCCTGTCGTGCACCGGCTCGAACAGCGGCCGGGCGAGCCCGTAGACGGGGACGTTGAGCAGGCTGCTCGGACGCCGCCGCCCGGTACGGGCGAAGACGAAGAGCGAGTCGACGGCCCACCCCGCCGCGCCGTACGCGAGGAAGCGCACGGCGTCGTGGGTCGCGACGACGTCGAGCGACCGGCGGATCACTCCGTCGGCTCGGTCACACCCAGTGATGGGCGAGGACCGTGTAGCGGCCCGCGGCGACGCGACGGCCCTCCCAGCTGGCGAACAGCTCTCCCAGCTGGCGTGGCAGCTCCTCGTCGAACGTCGGCTCGGCGGACTCGGCGTTGTCCTCCGTGTCGAAGAACGTGATCGAGAGCATCTCTCCGCCGGGGGAGCCGAGCTCGAGGTGGCCGAGGAAGCCCGGAAGGCCCTCGACCATCGGGCGGATCGTCGCCTCCGCCTCGCCCGTCGTCCTCTCGACCTCGGCCATGTTGACCCCGTCGAACCGTGCGACGCGTGCGACCATCGGGCACTCCTCCTCAAACCTGCGTCTGCCGTGTGAGGCGAGCACGCGCCTCGGGGACACCGGCACTCTGAGCCAGCGTCTCTCTCGCGTCAAGCGGGCCGCCCTTGACGGCGCGGCCGCTGCGAGTAAGACCAGAGTGGGCGGGGGACGGCTGGGGCCCGCGGGGTCTTTCCGGCGCTTCAGGGGCTCCGTTCCCCGCCCAATGCCCGCCCGGGGAGCAACCGCAGCCCGTGCGAGTGGCTCCGAACCTCCGACCGGGGGCGC
>JAOUEK010000132.1 GCA_029858755.1 Thermoleophilia bacterium | reverse complement strand
CGCCGGACCCGCCGCTGGGCACGTTGACGGGCTTCCCCGATGGCCTTGAGCCTGTCAGGTTTCAGGCGAAGGAAACCGGTAAGGGCGCCCTCGTGTATAGCGTCAACGAGGACGACCTGTACATCGAGCTCTGGGAGATGGACGACAACCCCGGGAACGTCGGACCGTGCCTCGACACGGACGGAACCGAGGCGGCACTGGCGTCCGGCACCACGACGTACCAGGCTCAAGACAACGACCTTTTCGGCACCGGCACGCGCGGCAACGCGTTCGGTAATCGAGGCCGCGCCGAGCTGGGCGGCGGCGGAAGCTACACATGGCGCTTCCACGTCAACAGCCGGTGTTATGCACCGGAAGAGGGACCGCCGGCGTGCCTCCTCGACGTGGGCGAACTCGTACTTCCGTAAGGACCCACGTCCGAACCGGTTCGTTCGGAACCTATGGTTCCCCGGCCGGTGGCTTCATGCCACCGGCCGGGTCATGTCGTGTTGAAGCCCGCCAGTGCTCCTTCCGGTGGGAACTGGAGCTGGTGCCGTGTCCCCGTAAACGTGATAAGGCGCCCACACCTCCTCCGGAGGAGGCCGCGCGTCTTGTCTCGTGTCAAGACCGCCAGGTCGTGGATCTCGGGGGCAATAGCCTGCGCTGACAAGCCGCCCGCGAGACAGTGCACTTTCGTGCGCGAGTGTGCGGGAATGTCCCTTGAGGATCGTCTACACGACGGAGTCGAGGGCCAGCGCGACCGCCTCGTCGAGCGTCAGCGCCTGGCCTTCCTCCCAAGCTTCGGCCAAGGCGTCGTCGTCGAGTTGTGCGCGGATGGCCGTGAGCGCTTCCTCGTTCACTCTCGCAAAGAACGGGGGCAGACCGGCGCCGATCTCCTCGCGGAGAGTGTCCGCTCTCGAGAGGAGCCGGGCGGCGTCTGCCTGTGCTCCGCCCGCCAAGGCCAGGGCTCGGGCGAAGCGACTGAGGTCGTACGCAGTCTGGGGGAGTTTCGAGCGCCTTCGTCAGCGACAGGTGACCGATAGCTCCTCGACATCGACAGACCTCTCAGCGCCCGCCGCGCGCGGGTACGTCCTCCGGGACTACCAGGGACTCGCGGCGATCGGAGGTGACCTGATCGCATTCTTCTCGACGACCAGGGCCGGACAAGACGGCCTCGAGCGCGCCGGCCGTCGAGGCCGAGGTCGCGGTGGCGTTCCCATCGCTCCTGAAGCAGGCCCCCGGGGTCTCAGCCCGTCCTCCCGAGCGCCGCCCCCGGCGAGAGAGGCCACCGGCGGCGGGGAGTCGCCGTCCGGCCGACCTGGTGCTCGTGGAGCCGAGCGTACGGACCGTCTCGACGCAACAGCTCGTCGTGCGTCCCCTGCTCGACGATCTGTCCGGCCTCGAGCACGACGATGGCGTCGGCCCGCCGGACGGTCGCGAGCCGGTGCGCGATGACGATCGCCGTTCTTCCCGCCAGCAGGCGGTCGAGCGCGGTCAGCACGAGCTCCTCCGACGTCGAGTCGAGCCCGGTCGTCGGCTCGTCGAGCAGCACGATCGGAGCGGCCTTGAGCAGGGCTCGCGCGATCGCCAGCCGCTGTCGCTGCCCGCCGGAGAGCGTGACGCCACGCTCGCCGATCACCGTCTCGTACCCGTCCGGGAGGCGGGACACGAACTCGTCGACGAGCGCTGCGGCGGCCGCCTCGAGCAGCTCCGCCTCGGTTGCCTCGGGGCGGCCGTAGAGGATGTTCTCGCGGATCGTCCCCCCGAAGAGCATCCCGTCCTGGGGGACGACGGCGATCTGCTCTCGGAGCGACCGGAGTGTCAGCTCTCGGACGTCGACGCCGTCGATCCGCACGATCCCGCCGTCGGGGTCGTGAAGCCTCGGCACGAGCCCGAGCACGGTCGACTTGCCCGCTCCGGTGGTGCCCACGAGCGCCACCACCTGGCCCGCACGGACGGTGAGATCGATGCCGCGAAGCACCGGCACGTCGTCGACGTACGAGAAGCGGACGCCCTCGAAGCGCACCTCGCCCGAGAATCGTGGCGCCGGCCGCGTGCCGTCGGCGATCGACGGCTCCTCGCGGAGGATCTCCGCGATGCGCTCGGTGCTGACGGCGGCCTTGCTGGCGCGCCGGCTGACCCGTGCGATCCGCTTCAACGGACGATAGAAGCTCTGCATGTACGCGACGAAGACGAGCAGCTCACCGGGCGTCAGGTGCCCGGCGAGCACCTGCAGCGAGCCGAGCCAGAGCGTGACAGCGGTCGTGAGCGCGACCGAGACCTCGACGGCACGGTTCATCTGCGCCTCGAGGCGGGTCGTCTCGAGCCCGGTCCTGAGGCTCCGCCGGTTCAGCTTCCGCAGCAGCTCGTCCTCGTGCTCCTCGCGGGCGAAGAGCTGCACGAGGTGGATCCCCGAGAGCACCTCGGTGAGCCGCCCCGCCAGCTGGCCCTCGTATCGCCGCTGCTTCCGGGTCTCGGCACGGATGCGACCGCCGTAGACCACCATCAGCCCGAACACGACCGGCATGGCGATCGTGGCGACGAGCGCCAGCCTCCACTCCATCAGGAACATGACGCCGAGGAAGCCGACGAGCACGAGGCCCTCGGAGAGGATCGAGAGCAGCGCGCCGACCATCAGCTCTCGGAGGTTGTTGACGTCACTCGTCAGCCTCGTGAGCAGGTCTCCGGTGCTCGCGCGGGAGTGGAAGTCGAGCGAGAGCCGCTGCATCCTGCGGAACAGCCGCCGCCGCAGCCGGAGCACGACCTCCTGCCCCACCCGGGTCGCGAGCATCGTTTCCCAGGCGTAGAGGACTCCCCTGAGCACGGCGAAGACGAGGATGGCGAGGGTGGCGGCCGCGAGCAGCGCCGTGCGGTCGCCTGCGACCGACCGGTCGAACAGTGGGAGCCCGAGGTCGAGGGGCTTCGCCAGGAGCACGTTGTCGAAGATCACCATCAGCGGCCACGGCTCGAGCAGCCGGACCGCCGTGTACCCGAGCGAGCACGCGAGCGCCCCGAGCAGGAGGCGCCAGCGCCGGAGCAGGTCTCTGCGGAAGAAGACGACCACCCCCACCGACGCCCGCAGCCCGGCTGCCTGCTGGCGGAGAAGCCGTGTCGTCGGCGACCCGGCGCCGTCATCGCCCGGGGGGGCGGCTCGTCGAGCCCGAGCAGCGGCCCCCTGATCGCTCTGCCACCCTCGGAACTCGTCCGCGACGAGGCGGGTCGTGGGCGGGCTCATGCGGCCACCTTGCGCAGCCGCTCCTCAGCGAGCTCGAGGAGCGGCTCGGTCATCGGGCACCGATCGTCGAATCGCGTGCTCAGGTACACATGGCGCGCGAGCGTGAGCGCCGTCCACGTCGGCACGCGCTCGCGTGCCGCGGGCCCGGCGAGCTCCCCGAAGCGCTCCTCCAGCTCGTGCTCGAACGGCGCGAACGCCTCCGCGTCTCCACGCGTCCGGAGCGCGTGCTCGGTGACGTGCCCGACGTAGTTGCCGACGTCGAGCGCGGGGTCGCCGAGACAGAAGAGGTCGAAGTCCACGATCGTCAGCCTGTCTCCGTCCACGAGGACCTGGTCGGGGTAGAAGTCGCGGTGGATGCCGCAGTGCCGCGCGGCCGGAAGCCGGCCCGCGGCTCGCCCACACGCCGCGAGCAGGCGCTCGATGCGTGGTGCGAGACGCGGCTGCGCGGCGGCGACCAGACCGAGGCACTCCTCGAGGATGCGGAGCTCGTCCGCGACGCCGTGCCGCCGATCGGGCTCGACGCCGGCGCGGTGGAGCTTGTGGGCCGCCTCGGCGATCCGCGGGGCGAGCCGCTGCCCGGCCGGATCGTCGTGGAGGTCGCCGGCGCCGACGCCGCGCGCTTCCCGTTGCAGCCACATGCGGAAGGACCCGACGACGCCGAGCGGCTCGGGGACGGCGATGCCGTCGCGGGCGCCGTCGAAGCCGGCGGCGCGGAGCGCCGCCAGGAGCCGGTGACCGGACTTGCCGTAGCGGCGCCGCTGCGTCTTGCCGTACACCGTCCCGAACCCGCCGAGGGCATACGCGACGAGGCAGCGCCGTCCGGGCTTGTGCCGGACGACGCGGATCGACGACAGCCGCCGAGCTGCGGCGAGCGCGGGGAGCCGCCGAAGCTCCAGCTCCGCGACGTCGGGATCGAGCGCGAGCGAGAGCGTCGGCAGGGCGGGATCGCACGCCGCACCGGTCGGATCGAAGACGGGGATCGTCACCACGCTACGCAGCGAGAACCTCCTGCCAGAGGCCGACGAGCCCGTCGACCTGCGTCGAGACGGAGAACCGATGCTCCGCGCGCGTGCGGGCCGCGCGACCCAGCTCCCGCGCGTGCGCAGGGTCGCGCAGCAGTCGCGCGAGCGCGCCTGCCAGGGCGACGGGATCCCCCTCGCGCACGAGCAGGCCGGTGACGCCGTCCTCCACCAGCTCGGGGATGCCGCCGACAGCGGGTGCCACGGCCGGGACACCGGACGCAGCCGCCTCCATCAGACAGACCGGCATTCCCTCGCGCTCGCTCGAGAGCACCGCGATCCCGGCGCGTTTCCACCAGGCCGCGACTTCCGTCTGCTCCCTGGCGCCGGCCAGGGTGACGTGCCGATCGAGCGCCAGAGCCCGCAGCTGCTGCTCGAGCTCGGCGCGGCAGGGGCCGTCGCCGATCACCACGCAGCGGAAGCTCACCCCACGGTCTCGCAGGATCGCGCAGGCGTCGAGCAGCACGTCCAGCCGTTTGACCGGGTTCAATCGTGCGACCGCGAGAACCAGCCGCGGATCGGGCGAGCACCCGGGCGAGAAGCGCGCGAGGTCGATGCCGCAGGGGATGACCCGGAGCCGCTCGCTGGGGACACCGAACGCGTCTCGAATGTGGCGCGCATTCGCCTCCGACACGGTGACGACACCGGCCGCATCGCGCGCGCGGGCGTGGAAGTCGGCCGGCGGCCGGCGGTAGACGTCGTACCCGTGGGCAGTGAACGTGAAGGGGACGCCGCGCGCAGCGGCGATGCCGCGCGCGAAGGCCGTCGGCTCGGTGGCGAAGTGAGCGTGGACGACGGTCGGCCTGAACCGGCCGAGCTCCTCCGCGAAGCGATCGATCTCGAACGTCGTCAACGAGTCGAGGCCCGCCTCGGCGACCGCTCGATGGCGAAGGCTCTCCTGCGGCCGATCGAGCGACAGGATCCTCACGTCCACGTCGCGTCGCCGCAACTCGGCGAGCTCGCCGACGATGAACGTCTCCGACAGCTTGGGGAAGACGCGGAGGACGTACGCCAGACGGAGCCCCTTCATGCCGCCGCCCGCTCGTCGCGCAGGCCCTCCGCGAGCGCCTCGATCCGGGCCGCGTTCGCATCCCACGTGTAGCGGCGCGCAACGTGCTCTGCGGCGGCCGCCCCCACGCGGTGCCGGAGCTCGCCGTCGTCGAGGAGCCGCTCGCAGGCCCGCGTCAGCGCCGCTGCGTCTCCGGGCGGGACGAGCAGTCCGGTCTCGCCGTCGCGCACGACCTCCTCGATCTGGCCGATCCGGGACGCGACCACGGCGGCGCCGCACGCCATGTACTCGAACAGCTTCAGCGGCGAGAAGTAGAAGTCGTGCGCTCTGTGTGCATACGGAGCGATCGCGACGTCGAGCTCGCGGAGCAGCGCGGCGACGTCCTCGTGCGGGATCATGCCCAGCAGGCGCGTGCGCTCACCGAGACCGCGTGCCGCGATCTCGTCCTGGAGCCACGAGGCCAGCGGCCCGTCGCCTGCGACCACGAGCTGCACCGTGGGATGGCGGTCCCCGATCAGCGCCACCAGCTCCGGGATTGCCTCGATCCCGTGCCAGGGGCGCAGCCCGCCGACGAACCCGACGAGCGGCCCTGCGGCGAGGCCGAGCCGTCTGCGCAGCGTCGCGTCCCGCGGGCCCGGATGGAACAGGCTCCGATCGACGCCGTTGGGGAGCACATGAACGCGCTCGGGCGGCGCGCCGGCCGCGAGCACGTGCTCGGCCAGGGCCTTCGAGACGGCGAGCACCGCGTCCGCACGGGACAGCGTCAACTTCTCCGCCTCGGCCGCGAGGTCGCCGAGCGTGCCGCGGCGATAGGCGCCCTGCTCCACGGCGAGAGGAGCGTTCAGCTCGACGAGGTGAGGAACGCCGAGCTCCTCGGCGGCGAGAGATCCGGCGGTGCCGAAGAGCGACGCCCGTTCGAGCAGCACGGCCGGCGGGTGCCGTTCGAGCACGCGCTTCAGCGTGACGCGAAGCTCCTCGTTGTAGAGGATGCGGCGGAGCTCGCCCCCGATCGCGGTGTCGATCCCGACCGCCTCG
>JAOUEK010000131.1 GCA_029858755.1 Thermoleophilia bacterium | reverse complement strand
GCGCCCCGGCCGCGCCAGTACGCGACGCCCCCGACGAGCGCCGCAGCGGCGCAGACGCCGATCGCGACCGCGCCGACAACCTGGTGCACCCCTTCCACGGGGCGAGGGTAGCCGAGCCGCGGCGGGAGGGCCCGGCTACAGTCCTCTCGGTCGTGTGCCACGCAGGCCGCTCGACGAAGGGAAGCCGATGATCGACGAGGGTGCTGTCGCCCCCGATTTCACGCTGGTGAGCGACGCGGGAGAGGACATCACGCTCTCCTCGCTGCGCGGGAGCCCCGTGGTGCTGTTCTTCTACCCCAAGGACGATACGCCGGGCTGCGCGCGCCAGGCCTGCGGGATCCGCGACGCGTGGGCCGACTTCCAGCGAGCCGGCGCCGAGGTGCTGGGCGTGAGCGTGCTCGACGAGCGCTCGAAGGCGCGCTTCAAGGAGAAGCACGGCCTTCCCTTCACGCTGCTCGCCGATCCCGACCACGCCGTCGCCGAAGCCTACGGCGTCTGGGTGGAGAAGCGGAACTACGGCAAGGTGTACCACGGCATCGAGCGCACGACCTTCGTGATCGACGCCGAAGGCCGGGTAACGCACGTGATGCGGCGGGTGAAGCCCGGCACGCACGCTGCGGACGTGCTCTCGGCGCTCGCGTAGGGCTCAGGCCGCGCTCTCCGCGCGCTGGTTGCGCTCGAACTTGTGCCAGCCCTGATCGCGACGGAGGAAGCGCCAGGTGCCCTTGGCGCGCGCCCAGAACATGACCGGGCGATAGAGCACGAGGTCGAGCGGCGCGAGGACGAGCAGCCAGACGAGCCAGCGCACGCCGTACGCACGTGAGTGCAGGTCCTCGCTGAGCACCGCAGCCGCTGTCATGGCGGCGTTGACGAACGTGATCACGCCGGTCACCAGCAGGAACACCTGCCAGTCGAACAGCCCCAGCACGGATGCCGCCGCGAGGGTGACGAGCGTGAACACCTCGAACACCGGTGCGAGCACCTCGGAGAGCACGTAGTAGGGCACGCCGACGATGCCGACCGAGCCGTAGCGAGGCCGGAAGGCCATCCGGCGGTAGGCCCAGACGGTCTCCACGATCACGCGTTGCCAGCGCTCTCGCTGCGCCACGAGCTTCCGCACCGTGTCCGGCCCTTCGGTGATGCCGACGCTGTCGGGCAGGCAGAGCACGCGGTAGGGCCGCCCCTCCCGGCGCATCGTCTCGTGCACCCGGAACGTCAGCTCGATGTCCTCGCACGTGAACCCCTGTGCGAACCCGCCGAGCTCCTCGAGCAGGTCGCGCCGCCAGATCTGGAAGGCCCCGATCGCGCACAGCATGAAGTTGAGCCGCGTCCAGGCCACGCGGTTGTTGAAGAACGCCCGCAGGTAGTCGAGGTGCTGGTATGCGAGCAGCGGGCTCAGGTCGACCGGGCGCCGGCCGTGCGGCGCCGTCATCGCGCCCGATGGATCGCGGGCGATCGCGACGTGGGCGGTGACGCCCACGATCCCGGCCGGGTCCGACATCACGAGCCGCATGCCGCGCAGGAGGGCGTCGGGCGAGAAGATCGTGTCGGCGTCCACGCCGCAGACGTACCGGTAGCGCGCAAGGTTGATCCCCGCGTTGAGCGCGTCGGCCTTGCCGCCGTTCTCCTTGTCGATCACGAGGAGATGCGGGACGTCGGCGCTGCGGTAATACGCGCGGACCTCCGCCGCCTCGATGATCCGTCGCGGGAACAGCTCCACCGGCTCGAGCGCGAAGTCCTTCACGAGCCGCTCGAGCGTCCCGTCCGTGGAGCCGTCGTTGACCACGATCACCTCGAGCTCGACGTACTCCTGGGCGAGCAGCGATCGCACCGCCGTGGACACGGCGGGCTCCTCGTTGTAGGCGGCGAGGATCACGCTCACCGGGATCGTGAACCGGGACTCCGCCAAGAGCTCGTAGTCGTGCGTGCGGGCCTCGGAGCGCCGGACGAGGCTCTCGACGAGCCCCACCACGATCAGCACGAGGTACGAGACGTACACGAGACAGAGGTAGCCGGCGCACACGAGAACGGCGGCGAAGAGGACGTGCTGCGCACTCACGCGGCCTCCCGGCCCGCGAGCGCGTCGCGGTCACCCGTCGCGTCGACCAGCCCCACCCGTGTCTCTGCGGCGGCGCGCAGCCGGAGCTCTCCGGCCGCCAGGATCCGCTCCAGAAGCGGGTCGCCCGGCTGCTCGCGCATCAGCCGATCGACGACGCCGAGGTCCTGCAGCACCTCGGCGGCGCCGTTGCGCGCGAACCGGTCTCCCCACTCGAGCACCGGCACGAGGAATGAGGCCACGCCCTCACCGGCGGCGCGGAGCGTCTGCTTCGTGGCCTCCCGCACCCACCACTCCTCGTCGGCGAGCAGCGGCAGCAGCCGCGGCACGATGGCCAGCCCGCCCAGGCGGCCGGCGGCGCGGCAGGCGTGCGCACGCACGAACATCACCTCGTCGTCCAGGCAGCCGAGCACCGCTGCGAGCGCCTCCCGGTCACCGTGCGCGCCCAGGGTCTCGAGCGCGGCCCTCCGGACGGCGGGGTCAGGGTCACCGACGAGCCGCCGGAGCCTGTCGACGGCCAGCGTCGGGTAGCGCGCGAGCAGCATGGCTCCCCAGTAGCGCACGATCGGACGCTCGTCGGAGAGGAGAGCGCGGAGCCGCCAGCCGGGTGCCGGCGCGAGGCGGTCGAGCTGCGCGGCGATGCGCGACCGGGGCGCGAGATCTTCCTCGAGAGCCTCGATCAGCAGGTCGAGCGCCCAGCCGTGCGTGGGCGCGAGCAGCCCGAGGGCGCGCACCGCCGCGTCCCCGATGTCGACGTCGCCGGAGCGGAGCGCCCTCCTGTACAGATGATGGCGGGCGGTGGGATGGCCTGCCCGTGCGAGCTCGACGAGCGCGCTGATTCGGCGCCAGCGACCGGCCTCCGTGCGATGCAGCCGGGCCCGCCGGCGTAGTGCACGCGCCCGTCTAGGGGTGATCGCCGGCCCGTCGCGTGGGCGGCGGCGCAGGTCGTGGCCGACACGCCCGACGACGACGAGGAGCGACAGCGCGAGCCACGCGAGGGCCGCGACCGCGCAGGCGAGGACCAGGGGGCCCGAAGACACCATCTCTTGGAACGTCGGCGCCTGTGAGACGCCGCGCCGCCCCTCGTTCGAGGGGTACCTCGCATCCCTCGAACAGGGGACAGCGAGATGGGGTCAGGCTGAGGGCCGACGCCATCGCACGAGCAACGCCGAACAGCCGGGTCAGGCCGAGCCCGACCCGGCCGAGAGCCCCCGGGATGAGGCTTCCAGCCTCACCCCGTCGGGCTCACGATCCGACGTTGATCCAGACGGCCTTGAGGTCGGTGAACTTGTCGAGCGCGTGGATCGACTTGTCCCGCCCGAAGCCCGACTGCTTGAAGCCGCCGAACGGCGACGTGATGTCGCCGGCGTCGAACGTGTTCACCCAGACGACGCCCGCGCGCAGCGCCCGGGCATAGCGGTGCGCCTTGGACACGTCCTTCGTCCAGACGGCCGCGGCCAGGCCGTACACGCTGTCGTTCGCGATCCGCAGCGCGTCCTCCTCGTCCGTGAAGCCGATCGTCGACAGCACGGGCCCGAAGATCTCCTCGCGCGCGATCGTCATCTCGTTGGAGACCGCGTCGAAGATCGTGGGCTCGACGAAGTAGCCGCCGGAATCCTCGAGCACCTGGTTGCCGCCGAGGTGGAGCCGCGCCCCCTCCTGCTGGCCCGACTCGATGTAGCCGAGCACGCGGCCGAGCTGGGTCTCGTCGACGATCGCCCCCATCCGCGTCTTCGGATCGAGTGGGTCGCCGGGCCGGATCCGCTCCGAGACCTTGACCACCCGCTCCAGCAGCGGCTCGCGCACGTCCTCGTGCACGAGCAGGCGCGAGCCCGCGTTGCACACCTCGCCCTGGTTGTAGAAGACGCCCCAGGCGATCGCCGTGGCCGCGGCGTCGAGGTCTGCGTCCGGCAGCACGACATGTGGTGACTTGCCGCCGCACTCGAGCGCGACCCGCTTCATGTTCGACTCGCCGCTGTAGCGCAGGAAGAGCTTGCCGACCTCGGTCGAGCCCGTGAACGTGATCATGTCCACGTCCGGGTGGCGCCCGATCGCCTGGCCCGCGGTCTCGCCGAACCCTGGCACGACCTGGAGCACGCCGTCCGGCAGGCCCGCCTCCGCAGCGAGCTCGGCCAGCCGCAGCGCCGTCAGCGGTGACTGCTCCGCCGGCTTCAGCACGACGCTGTTGCCGGTGGCGAGGGCCGGCCCGATCTTCCACGACGCCATCATCAGCGGGAAGTTCCACGGCACCACGGCGCCGACGACGCCGAGCGGCTCCCGCAGCACCATCACCACGGCGCTGCGGTCGGTCGGCGCCACCTCGTCGTAGACCTTGTCCACCGCCTCGCCGTAGTACGCGATGCACTGCGTGGCGAGCGGGACGTCGACCCGGTGCGAGTCGCGGATCGGCTTGCCCATGTCGAGCGTCTCGAGCAGCGCGAGCTCGTCCGCGTGCTCCTCCATCAGCCGCGCCAGCCGCACGAGCACCTTCTTGCGCTTCGCCGGCGCTGCGTGCGCCCAGACACCCGACTCGAACGCAGCGCGCGCGCCGCGAACGGCCCGGTCGACGTCCTCCGCGTCGCCGGCGGCGACACGGGCGATCTCGATCCCGGTAGCGGGGTTGATGCGAGGGAAGGTCTCGCCGCTCGCTGCATCGACATAGGCGCCGTCGATCCAGGCGCGCGTGCGGATGTCGAGCCCGTCCGCGAGGCGGCGCACGTCGCGCGCCTCGGGGGTCTCGAGGTCGGTCATCGTGGTCATCGGAGGCTCCTTGCGCTCGGGTCAGCTACCACGGTGAGCAGCACCGGGGTGGCCCGCCAGGTCGGCGTCGACGAGGAGAACTGTACGTGCCCCCTCGCCGCGCCGGAGCCGGTCGAGCGCCGCCTCCACGCCGTCCAGGCCGTCGACGTGGGTGACGACGCGGGTCAGGTCGAGCTCGCCGGCGAGCGCCAGGCCCGCCAGCTCCGGGATCTCGGTCGCCGGGTCGCCGGAGCCGTAGTACGTCCCGCGGAGCGACTTGTCGGAGAGGAACTCGATCGCCGGGACGGAAGCCTCCACCCCGTCGGGCGCGAGGCCGACGACGATCGCCGAGCCGCCGGGGCGGATCACGTCCCACGCGAGCCTGATCGTCTCCGGGCGCCCGATCACCTCGAAGGCAAAGTCGACACCGCCGCCGGTGATGCGCTGCACCGCGTCCATCGGCGCCTCTTCGCCCGCCGCGTCCACGACGTGCGTGGCGCCGTGCTCGCGGGCGAGCGAGAGCTTCTCGGGCACCCGGTCGACGGCGATGATCGGGTCGGCTCCTGCCAGCCGGGCCCCGGCGATCACCTGCAGCCCGACGCCGCCGCAGCCGAGCACGGCGACCGACTCGCCGGGCTGCACGCGTGCCACGTTGCGCACGGCACCGAGCCCGGTGACGACGCCGCAGCCGAGCAGCGCCGCCTGCCACAGCGGCAGCTCCCGGGGCAGCGGCACGGCGCCCCCTGCGGCGACGACCGTGTACTCCGCGAAGCACGCCGTGCGCAGGCCGTGCCGCAGCGTCGTCCCGTCCGGCAGCCGGAGCCGGCTGGTGCCGTCCATGAGCATGCCCTGGGCCCCGTGCTCGGCGACGACCGAGCAGAGGTTGGGCTTCCCGGCGAGGCAGTAGCGGCAGCTGCGGCAGGCGGGCACGAAGCAGAAGGCGACGGGGTCGCCGGGCGCGACGTGCGTCACGCCCTCGCCCACCTCCTCCACGACGCCCGCGCCCTCGTGGCCGAGCACGCCGGGCCAGTGCCCCGGCCCGAGCTCGCCGTCGGCGTAGCGCACATCGGAGTGGCACACGCCGGCGGCGACGACACGCACCAGCACCTCTCCGGCCTTGGGCGGGTCGAGCTCCACCTCCTCGACCGTGACGGGCCGGCCGGGGTGCCGCAGCACCGCGGCCCTGATCCTCACCCGATCCTCCACGGCTCGATCGCGTCGAAGTCGATCTCGAGGCCGAGCCCGGGGCCCGGGGGCGGCGCGACCGACCCGTCCGCGGCGATCTCCAGCGGTGCGCCCAGGAGCCGGTCGCGGCGCTCCGGCGACCACGCGGGTGGGTCGTACGGCACCTCGACGTAGGGAACGGTCGAGAGCGCGAGCGCTCCGTGCAGGTTGGCGATCAGCCCGGCGCCGTTCGACCACGTGTGCGGCGACCACGATCGTCCGTGCAGGTCGCAGAGCGCCGCGATCCGACGACATCCGCCGAGCCCTCCTGCGAAGAGCACGTCGGCCTGGACG
>JAOUEK010000130.1 GCA_029858755.1 Thermoleophilia bacterium | reverse complement strand
CCGTGATCAGGAGCCGCGGCACCACGTCGAGGGTCTCGCCCTTGCCGGCGACGCCGATCATCGTCGCCAGGCCCCAGGCCTCGCGCGCCGCCTCGACCGCTTGCCGCATCACCGACACGTTCCCGGTCGCCTCGAACGTGAAGTCCGCGCCGAAGCCGTCGCTCTCGGCGCGGATCCAGTCGACGACCTCGTCGCCGGCAACCAGCGTGTCGGTGGCGCCGTGGTGCCGGGCCATCGCCAGCCGGTCCTCCGAGAGGTCGACGGCGACGATCCTCCCGGCACCCGCGAGCCGGCACCCGATCACCGCTCCCAGACCGACGAGCCCGCAGCCGAACACGGCGCACGTCGCCCCGGGCTCGACGCGGGCCGTGTACAGGGCGGCGCCGATCCCGGTCGAGAGCCCGCACGCGAACGGAGCGCAGCCCTCGAGCGGCGCCTCAGGGTCGACCTTGGCCAGCGCGATCTCGGGCATCACCGTGTGCTCGGCGAAGGTCGAGGTGCCCATGAAGTGCCGCAGCGGCTCGCCGTCCCGCGAGAATCGCGTCGTCCCGTCCGGGAGGTGGCCGAGGCCCTGCTGGTCGCGAATCGCCACGCACCGGTTCGTGCGCGGGCTGCGGCAGTGGACGCACTCACCGCATTCGGGGGCGAACAGGGTGACCACGTGGTCGCCCGGCTCGACCAGTGTCACGCCGCTGCCCACGCGCTCGACGACGCCGGCGCCCTCGTGCCCGAGCACGCAGGGCGCATACCCGGTGGGGTCGGCCCCCGACGCCGTGTAGAGGTCCGTGTGGCACACGCCGCAGGCGTGCAGGCGCACGAGCACCTCCCCCGCCTCGGGGTCGGCGAGGTCGACCTCCTGGACGACGAGCGGCTGTCCGAACTCCTCGAGCACGGCGGCGCGTGTCTTCATGCTGGCTCTCCTCGGTCGGGGTGCCGACCGATGCTAGATGGTCGATCGGCAACCCAGGCACCCACGATTGGCGGCCGCGCGTCCTCGACGGGCACCCGGTTTCCGGTCAACCATCCGGACCTCGCCTGACACCACCGGCACCGCACGCGGGATCGGCGTCGGAGGCGAGTCGACCCGTCAGCCGGTGGAGAGCGCGGCGGCGAGCGCGTTCAGCGTGTCGGTGCCCACGACGCCGTCGGCCGAGAGGCCCTCGGCGGTCTGGAAGGCGACGACCGCCGCCTCTGTCGCCGGGCCGAAGTCCCCGTCGATCGCGCCCGGGTCGTAGCCGAGCTTGGCAAGCGCCCGTTGCACCGCCTCGACGCCGGAGCCGCTGTCCCCGGAGCGCAGCTTCACGCCCTCGGGCAGCGTGATGTCGCCGGTCGACGGCTCGGTCGTCGTCGCAGGCGTGGTGTCCGTCGTGTCCGTGGTCGTCGTCGTCGGTGTCGTCGCCGGCGTCGTCGGCGTCGTCGGCACGGATGTCGTCGGCGTCGCCGACGACCCGTCGGAGTCGGTCAGGCTCTGCGCGAGCAGGATCCCGCCGACGATGAGGACGACCGCGCCCACGAGCGCCGCGATCGCGATCCAGGGGCCGGCGAGCGGGCTCGGGCGCCTCCGCGGAGGGCGCTCGGGCTCGGGGTCCTCCCACACGATCGTGTCGGAGTCGAAGGGGTCGGTGCCGGGCGTGGCGAACCAGTCGTCCTCGTCTCCGCGCATGTCGCTGCGGTCGTGCTGGTCGTCCATCCGGTAGACGCTAGCGTGCCGGCCGGATCGTGACCAGTGCGTCCGCCGACCCGGGATCGGCCGGGATCGCCGCTCACGCCTCGTCGCGGACGCACACCATGTCGCCCAGGCGCACCCGGCCGCCGGACACGACGCGCCCGACCACGCCGAAGGGCAGGGGCTCGGTCGTCTCCACGACGCCGCGGTAGCCCGCCAGCAGGCGCAGCGTGTCGAGGTCGGCTACGCCGCTGTCGGGATTCCGGGTCGTGACCATGCAGCGACCGACGTTGCCCGTGACCCCGATCACCGCGTCGCCCAACGCGACCTCGCGGCCGATCCAGCTGTCCTCCTCGTGCGGGTCGACACCCTCGACGCCGAACAGCATCCGGAAGCGGCGGTGATCGACGGCCTCCACGCCGGCCAGCTCCGCGAGCCGCCGCAGCGACCCCGTGCCGAGCATGGTCACTGCGCCTGCTGGGCCGCGGTCGAGACCGTCTCCGTCGCCGTCGGGCCACACGAGCCGGAGCTGCGTGCCCGAGAAGGTCGACAGCGCTTCGGCGAATGCGCCGGCGACCAGGCGACCGGCGACCGGCCGCCCGTAGAAGGACGTGGTCAAGGCCTCGGCGAGGTCGATCGACCCGGCGACCTCGCTCCCGTCCGGGAAGCGGAGGCGCAGGCGTCCTGCCGCCACGTCGAGGTCGGCCACGACGTGGACGATGGCGCCGAGCAGCTTCCCGTTGACGAGACGGCCACGCTCGTCGATCAGGTGCAGACGGCGGTCCTCGGTCACGCCGTGCCGCTCGAGCGTCACCTCGGTGCGGGCGACCAGGGCGAGGCCCTTGACCGGGGCGACCGTGATCCAGGCGATGCGGGTTGCTCCTTCCATTGCGTGGCCACGGACGGTAGCGTCGAAGCACCCGAGAGCAAGGAGACAGGCATGGAGCAGCATGTTTCATGGGTCCTCGAGGCCGCCGTCAAGGACGGTCGACTCGATGCGTTCACGGCCCTGATGCACGAGATGGTGGAGGGCACGAGCGCCGAGCCGCAGACGCTCGCGTACGAGTGGTACATCTCCGCCGACGAGGCGACGGTGCACATCTACGAGAAGTACGCGGACTCGGAGGCCATGGTCGCGCACGTCAGCGGCTTCATGGAGAAGTGGGCCGGTCGCTTCCTGGAGTGCATCGACGTGACGCGCTTCGTCGTGTACGGCGATCCCAGCCCCGCCGCCCGCGAGCTGCTCGACGGCTTCGGAGCGGCGTACCTCGCACCCTGGGGCGGCTTCTCCCGCTTCGCCTAGAGCGTCGCGGCAGTCCTGCCGCCGGTCGGAGGGGATGCCCCAGCCGATGCCCCTCCGGCCGTGCGCCGGCGCGATCTCGGCGCACGTCGCACACGTCTGGAGCAGCGCTCCAGCCGTTGTGGGAACCCCACAGCGCCACCCGTAGAGCCCCCGATTCGGCGTCGAGCGATACCTGCGATCGTGACAGAATGGTCGATCCTGCCTCGGATCGCGCCGTCGCGCACCGGTCGCCCGTGGGGCCGCTGGGCGACGTCCTGGAGCGCTTCCGTCGCGGCGCCGGCGTCCCCGCGGCGGCGGGCGACGAGGCGGCCGTGGAGCTGGCGCCGGTCTTCGCCGCCCTCGACGAGCTGGAGCGCGAGGCCGCCGCCGTCCGTGACCGATCGACGCAGATGGCCGCGCGCCGCCTCCACGAGGCACGTGAGGAGGCGACGGCGATCCTCGCCGATGCGAGGAGCAAGGCAGACTCCGAGCGCGGCGACGCGCTCAAGGCCGGCTTGCGGTCCGCCGACGCCGCCGCCGCCGAGATCCTCGCCGCTGCCGAGCACGACGCGAGCCGCATCGAGCGTACCGCCGCCGCACGGCTGCCCGCGCTCCTCGCGCGCGTGACCGGGCAGGTGCTGGGGGCGGACCCGTGAGGCCCGGGTGGGTCGCGGGCAGCGTTCGCGCCCGTCTGCTGCTCCAGCGGCGAGCGGGCCCCGTCGTGGCGCGGCGGCTGGCCGGGGCGCCGTCGCTGGGCGAGGCCGTCGACGCACTTCGCGTCTCGTCCGCCGGCTACGCGACGTCGGCTCCGACGGGACCCGGGCTCGAGCAGGCGCAGCGTGCGGTGGCGTCGTCGCTGGCGCTCGCGGTGCGCGTGCTCGCCGCCTGGCTCCCCCGCGATGCGGCGGTGGGCCTGCGTGCCGTGGCCGCGTGGTTCGAGCTCGTGAACATCGAGGACCGCATCGCCTACCTCACGGGTGGAGCGGTGCCCGCCCCGTTCGAGCTCGGCGTGCTCTCCTCGGCGTGGGACGCAGCGGCCGAGACACGCAGCCTCGACGAGCTGCGCAGCGTGCTCGCGCGATCGGCCTGGGGCGAGTCGGGGAGCAACGACCCGCGCGAGCTCGAGCTCTGGCTGCGCCTCGCCTGGGGACGGCGAGTGGCCAAGCAAGTGCCCGAGGCGGAGACGTGGGCTGCCGGCGCCCTCGCCATCGTCTTGGCCACCGAGCTCTTCGTCGCCGGCCGCCTCCTCGACCCCACCATGGCACGCGAGCTCGGACTGGGCGAGTCGTGGCCGTCGGCGGCGTCGTGCCCGGATCTGCGCGAGCGCCTGCCGCCGCGGGCCGCATGGGCGCTCGCGGGCGTCGAGGAGCCGTCGGACCTGTGGCCCGCCGAGCTCGCGTGGTGGGAGCGCGTCCGGCTCGACGCCGCGACGCTGGTTCGCGGACGGCTGGACGGAGGTGACGTCGTGATCGGCGCGGTGGCGCTGCTCGCACTCGATGCCCTCCGCGTCAACGCCGCGCTGGCAGTGGCCGCCAGGGGCGGCAGCGACCGCGCGCAGGAGGTGCTCGATGCCCTCTGCTGACCTCGTCCTGCCCGCCCCGATGAGCCGCGTCGCGGTCGTCGCCCCGACCTCGGGCGCGCGCGCGTGCCTGGTCGAGCTCGCGCGCGCGGGCTGCGTCGAGCTCACCGGCAACCTCCCTCCCCCGGAGGGGGAGGCGGTCGAGGCGCTGCGACGCCTGGGCGGCCGCCGACGCACGAACGGCGGCGAGCCGGCCCTGCTCGACCGGCCGCCCGACCTCGCAGCGCTCGAGCGGGAGGGACGCTCGCGGCTCCTCTCGGGCGAGATCGAGCTCCAGCGGCACGCCCGCCTCGGGCTGCCGCACCATTCCTTCACGGCATGGCTGGGCTGGACGCCGGCGACCGAGGTCGGGCCGCTCAACGAGCGCCTGGCGCCGCTCGACAGCGCCGTGGTCGAGCTGACCCCGCCGCCGTGGGCGGAGCCGCCGACCCAGCTCCGCCCGGTGCCGATCGAGCAGCCGTTCCGGCCCCTCGTGCAGAGCTACGGGACGAGCCGCTACCGGGACGTCGACCCGACCCTGTTCACGGTGGTCACGTTCGTCGTCATGTTCGGGATGATGTTCGGCGACGTGGGACACGGGCTCCTGCTCGCGCTGATCGGCCTCTGGCTGCGGCGGAGACGCGTGGGTCGCTTCGCCGGGATCAGCCACCTCTGGGTGATCGTGACCGCGGCCGGGCTGTCCGGGGCGGCGTTCGGGCTGCTCTACGGGGAGGCGTTCGGTCCCACGGGGCTCGTGCCCACGCTGTGGCTCGACCCGGTCGACGAGCCGATCAAGCTGCTCGTCGCCGCGCTGGGCGTCGGCGCCGTCATGCTCACGGTCAGCTACGTGCTCGGGATCGTCAACCGCTGGCGGGGCGGCGGTGTGCGCGAGGCGGTGTTCGCGCAGTTCGGCGTCGCCGGCCTCGTGGTGCTCGTCGGCGCGCTCGTCGTCACCGGGGGGGTCTACTTCGACCTGCCGGCCGTCGTGATCGGCGGCGCAGCGGTCGCCCTCGTCGGCCTCGTCCTGCTGGCCGTCGGCCTCGTGCTCGACGCGGGCAGGGGAGCAGCGGCGGTGACACAGGCGGTGGTCGAGTTCGTCGATGCGGTGATCCGGCTGTTCTCCAACGTGATCTCGTTCACGCGGCTCGCCGCCTTCGGGCTGATGCACGCCGCCGTCGGGGCGATCGTCTTCGCGGCGGCGACCGCCCTCTGGGGCGGCGTCGCGGGCGCGGTCGCCGCCGCACTGGTCTTCGTCGCCGGGAACGCGCTCGCCTTCGCGCTGGAGGGGCTCGTCACCGGCGTGCAGGCCCTGCGACTCGAGTACTACGAGCTCTACTCGCGCGTCTTCGCCGGCGAGGGGCACGCCTTCTCGCCGTGGACCATGCCCGTTCTCTCGTCCGAGGAGGAGTCATGATCGAATCCGCCCTGTGGGCGCTGCCCGCGATCGCCCTCGTCTTCGTCGTCACCATCGCCGTGCTGCGTCGGGCACCGGAGCGCGGGCTCCGCCGGCTGCTCGTGCTCAACGGGCTGGTGATCCTCGGCACGGTCGCCGTCGCGTCGCTGCTCCTGCTCGGCGTCGTCGAGCCCGCCCAGGCCGCGGACGCGGGCTCGTCCTCCGGCTCGTGGGCGGCGCTGCTCGGTGCGGGGATCGCCGTCGCCGGCTCTGCGCTCGGCGCCGGGTTCGCGGTTGCGTACACGGGAGCTGCCGCCCTGGCCGCGATCAGCGAGAAGCCCGAGATGTTCGGCCGGACGCTGGTGATCGTGGGTCTTGCCGAGGGGATCGCGATCTACGGCCTCGTCGTGGCGAT
>JAOUEK010000129.1 GCA_029858755.1 Thermoleophilia bacterium | reverse complement strand
GGGCCACGCCGCTGACGACCGCATGAGCGCGTTCCGGACGTGGAACGGCGTCGAGCCGTGGCGGATCTTCCCCACGGTCGAACTGCACGCGATCGCGGGCGACCAGGTCTTCCTCGGCCGGGTCGCCTACGAGCCCGGGACGACGGTGCAGCGACACAGCCACGAGCACACCGAGCAGGTGATGCTGATCCTCGAGGGCGGGTTGACGATGACGATCGGCGACGAGAGTCGGGAGATGGGGCCGGGCGACGTCTGCGTCGTCAACCGCGGCGTCGAGCACGAGCTCCACTCCCCGGGCGGCGTCACCTTCATCGAGGCGCTCGCCCCGGTGCCGCTCGACCACATTCCCGATCGCGAGCGCGACCTCGTGCTCGGCGACCTGGACGGCTCGCTGCACGTCGAGCGCTGATGACCCTCCGTGACGAGCTGGTCGCGCAACGCGCGCGGTCGGCGGAGCGATACGGCCCCGGGGGGATGGCGGTGATCGAGGGCGCGATCGACGAGCTACGCGCCGCCGACCGCTCCGGCACACCGGGCGTGGGTGATCGCGCGCCGTCGTTCACGCTGCCGTCGGCGCGCGGCGGCCGGATCGACCTCGGCGATCTCCTCGGCCGGCGTGCCGTCGTGCTCGCGTTCTACCGCGGCGGCTGGTGACCGTACTGCAACCTGCAGTTGCGGGCCTACCAGGAGGTGCTCCAAGAGCTCGACGCGCTCGTCGCGGCGCTCGTCGCCGTCTCGCCCGAGCTCCCCGACGGATCGCTCACGTTCGCGGAGACGCAGGGGCTCGGCTTCGAGGTCCTGAGCGACGTCGGCAACCGGGTCGCCCGTGACTACGGCCTCGTCTGGAAGCTGCCGCCGCCCCTCGTCGACCTGTACCGCGAGCGCGGCATCGACCTGGTCGCGGCGAACGGCAACGAGGCCTGGGAGCTGCCGATCCCGGCGACGTTCGTGATCGACCGGGCCGGGATCGTCCGCCTCGCGTTCGTCGACGCCGACTACCGCAACCGCCTCGAGCCAGCCGACCTGCTCGCCGTGCTCGACGGGCTCGCGCGCGCATGACGTCCGAGCGGGTCGCACTCGTCACCGGCGCGAGCCGGGGGATCGGCGCGGCCACGGCGGAACGGCTGCGGCGGGACGGGTGGCGCGTGGAGACCGCCGAGCGGGCGAGCGGCGTCGACCTCGCCGACCCGGAGCAGGCGCGCGCCGCCGTCGAGCGCCTCGACCGGATCGACGCGCTCGTGGCGAACGCCGGAATGATCCATCGCGAGCCAGCGCTCGAGACGTCGCTCGAGGACTGGCACCGCGTGATCGAGCTCAATCTCACCTCAGCCTTCGTGCTGGCACAGGCGGCCGGGCGCCGGATGGTGGAGCAGCCGACCGGCGGTGGGATCGTCCTCCTCGCCTCGATGCTCTCCTTCGGCGGCGGCGTCAACGCCTCCGCCTACGCGGCGTCCAAGGGCGGCGTGGCACAGCTCGCGAAGGCGCTCTCCAACGAGCTCGCTCCACGCGGCGTTCGCGTGAACGCCGTTGCCCCCGGGTACGTCTCCACCGCGATGACGGCGAGCCTCGACGACAGCCGCCGCGGGGAGATCGACTCACGCATCCCGATGGGCCGCTTCGCGGAGCCTGACGAGATCGCGGACGCGATCGCGTTCCTGCTCTCGCACGACGCCCGCTACGTGACGGGCGTCGTGCTGCCGGTGGACGGCGGCTTCTCGGCCCGCTGAGCGGTCAACCCGACCGGTCGCGGCGGACGAACACCACGCCCACGACGACCGCGATCGCTGCCAGTGCGACGTCGACGAGCGCGCGCCGCGAGTCGGCGGCCACCACGTCGACGATCCCCAGGAAGCCCAGGATCACCCCGAGCAGGATCAGCGCGGCTCCTCGGGCGGTGTACGTGCGCATGGCACGCATCATGGCGCACCGCGAGGGACAGCCCGCCGGCCGCAGAGCCGGGGACCACGCCCTCCGTGCTCGTCTAGCCTGACCGCGTGCGGCTGCTCGCCGAGACGAGCCCCTGGCTCACCTGGACACTCTCCCCGCTCGTGCTCGCAGGTGCGGTGGTCGCGGTCGTCTTCTTCTTCCAGGGCTTCCACCGGCTCCGCCGTCGAGGCCGAGCCGACCTGGCGCCGTGGAGCCGCGCGGCGCTCTTCCTCTCCGGTGTGGCGATCACCGTCTTCGCGCTCGTCGGCCCGCTCGACACGATCGCCGAGGAATACCTGCAGACGGCGCACATGCTCCAGCACGTGCTGATCGCCGACCTGGGCGTGGCGCTGACGCTCGTCGCGGTGCGGGGGCCGCTCGCCGTCTTCTTCCTCCCGCGCGGCCTGCTCGTGCCGCTCGCGCACACCCGCTGGGCGCGGAGGGCGCTCGCGCTCCTGCTCAGGCCGTGGGTCGGCTACGTGCTCTGGGTCGGCGCGCTCGTCGCCTGGCACATCCCGCCGGCCTACGAGGCGGCGCTCGTGCACCCCGTCGTGCACACGCTGGAGCACCTGAGCTTCGTGGTCGCCGGCCTGCTCGTGTGGACGCAGATCGTCGACCCGACCGGCCACCGGCGCCTGAGCGTGGGCGAGAGGGCGGGGTACGTCGCGCTGCTCTTCTGGACGGGGCAGATCCTCGCCTACGTGATCGCGTTCGCGACCGAGCCGCTGTACGACGCCTACGTCGACCAGCCCGAGCGCCTGCTCGGGCTCTCGCCCCTCACCGACCAGAAGCTCTCGGCGGTGGTGATGATGGTCGAGCAGGCACTGACGCTCGGCGTCGCGTTCGTGATCCTCTACCGGATCGCGAGCACTCAGCGATCCGGGCCGGCGGCGGAGCCGGCCGGATGACCCCCTCGCCCTGGTCGTTCACCTTCGAGCCGCTCTACGTCGTGCTCGGGGTGGTGGCCGTGTGGCTCTACGTCCGGGCCTGGCGGCGGAGCTCTCCCCGGCCGCCGACCTGGCGCGCGTGGCTGTTCGGGCTCGGCGTCGGGCTGATCGTCGTCGCCGTCAACTCTCCGCTGGAGACGATCGCGGTCGAGCACCTGCTGCTCTTCCACCTGCTGCAGAACGTCGTCATCTCCGACTGGGCGCCGCCACTGATCCTGCTGGGGCTGACGCCTGCCTTCCGCGCGGGCGTGGCCGACCGGCTCGGTGGCTGGTTCGCCTGGCTCACGCGCCCGACGATCGCGCTGCCCGTGTGGCTCGTCGGCTGGTACGCGATCCACCTCGGCCCGCTCTACGATGCCTTCCTGCGCGAGCCGGTGCTGCTCAACGTCGAGCACGCGATCCTGATCGCGATCGGGCTGCTCTTCTGGTGGCCCGTGCTCTGCGACGCGCCGCGCGCGGTGCCCACGCTGGGGCGGATCGCCTACGTCTTCGCCGCGTTCGTCGGCTCGGCGTTCCTGGGGCTCGCGTTGACGTTCTCGCCGCCGGTGTACGGCTACTACGAGAACCTGCCGGAGCGCCTGTGGGGGATCTCGGCCGAGGCCGACCAGAACCTCGGCGGCATCCTCATGTCCACCGAGCAGGCGCTCGTCTTCCTGGCGGCGATCGTGTGGCTCCTGCTCCGGCTCTTCCGTGAGGAAGAGGAGGCGGAGCGGCAGCTCGCGGCGGAGCAGCGAGCGGCAGGGCTCCGCCGCTGGTGACTGACTCCGCGGTCAGGACGCCCGCGATGTGAGAGGATCTCACCCGATGGCTGCGACGCACGATGCGGACGTGGTGGTCGTCGGGGCCGGCATCGCAGGCCTGTGCGCGGCACGCGCCCTCCACGCCGAGGGCAGGCAGGTGATCGTGCTCGAGGCCCGCGAGCGCGTCGGCGGCCGGGTCTGGAACACGGAGGTCCTCGGTCAGCCGCAGGAGCTCGGCGGCCAGTGGATCGCCCCGTACCAGGCCGAGATGCACGCGCTCGTCGCCGAGCTCGGGCTCGAGCTCTTCCCCGCGTACCGCGAGGGTGAGCGCACCTACCTCGATGCGAGCGGCGTCGTCCACCGCTACGAGGGGCACGACGCCCCGCTCGGCGAGGCCGCCGAGCGGTCGTACGAGGCAGCAGCGGCCGCGCTCGATGCGCTGGCTGCGGAGATCGACCCAGAGGCGCCGTGGGATCACCCGCGTGCGGCCGAGCTCGACGCGATCACGTTCGAGGCGTGGCTCCGGGCCGAAATCGAGGACGACCTCGCCCGCGACCTGCTCCGCGCCTATCTCTCCGGGGGCTACATGACGAAGCCGGCGCATACGTTCTCGCTGCTCGGCGGGCTCTGGACGATTGCCGGCGCGGGCGGGGTCGAGAACCTCTTCGAGCCTGACCTGTGTCTCCACTCGCGCGTCGTCGGCGGCTCCCAGCTGATCCCGATCCGCATCGCCGAAGCGCTCGGCCACCGGGTGGTGACGGGGTCGCCTGTGCGCTCGATCCGCTGGAGCGAGGGCTCGGTGACCGTGGCCACGGAGGGTGAGCGCGTGCACGCACGGCACGCGGTGATCGCGATCCCACCGAATCTCACGGGGGCGATCCGCTTCGACCCGGTGCTGCCGCCGTGGCGGCTGCGGGCCGAGCAGGCCATCTCGCAGGGGAGCGTGATCAAGCTGCTTGCCGTCTACGACCACCCGTTCTGGCGCGAGGAGGGCCTCTCCGGTGAGGGGTTCGCCCCCTACCAGTTCGTCCGCGAGGTCTACGACAACTCGCCGCCCGGCGGCGAGCCCGGCGTCCTCGTCACGTTCCTCGCGGCCGAGAAGTGCGAGCAGGCGGAGCGAATGGATGCCGCGGAGCGGCGGGCCACCGTCCTCGACGGGCTCGCACGCCTGCTCGGCGAGCGGGCCCGGTCGCCGGTCGACGTGCTCGAGGTCGACTGGTCGGCGGAGGAGTGGACGCGCGGCGCGTACTCGGCGACGTTCGAGATCGGCGGGCTGACACGGTTCGGCGCAGACCTGCGGCGGCCGATCGGGCCGCTGCACTGGGCCTGCACCGACATCTCCGGCGTCGGCAACATGCACATGGAGGGTGCGATCCGCTCGGGCAAGGCCGCCGCGGCGGCCATCCTCGCCGCTGCACCGTCCGACTGACCAAACTCGAGCAGGAGGACGCTCGCACACGCGACGATCGACTCGGTCTGCGGGTTAGCCCGGAAGCGCGTAGGGAACCATCAAGTAGGCGACCGAGAAGCACGCAAGGGCAATGGCAGCGCCAGCTAGGAAGCGCGCCGATCTTCGCCAGACCCCGACAATGCCGATCACGACAGGAACGAGAAGCGGGATGAGGAACGGCACGGCGTGGAGGTTTCCCGGCTCGCCCCACTCCCAGTAGTCGCCAAGGCGGTTGCAGTAATCGTCGCGAGGCGAGCCGCGCTCCGCGTACGGGGTGCCGCCATCACCACCGCACGTCCCTAACCCAACGATGGCGATCACGAACCACGTCCCGACCAGCCAAATGAACACGAATCCGGTCCACAGCCCGGCGAGCTTCCACCTGGTTGAGGGAACCCCGTCCATCGGCATCTAGGCCTTGGTATCGGTCAGCTGTTTCCGAAGTTCAACTTCCGAGCAAGATCAGGCCTACGCTCATGCGTCATTCCCGAACGCTGGCCAGCCGACACTCCGGCTGACCGCGGCGGCATGATCTCGACGACGGCGACCGTCTACGTGCACGTCGAGGACGAAGCAGTAGACGTCTGGCGTCCGGTCGGAGCCACGGATGAGGGCGGCTCCGTCTACCGGCTCAGAGACGACCCAGCGCTCGAAGGCGAGACGTGGGCGTTCCCGCCGGGCTCGCTTGTGCGATGCGAGATGCGCGAACTAGCCGACGGCCCGCGCTCGTCGCCGTCGAGCTTGCGTGACCGGCGTCGGTGACATTCCCGAACGCTGGCGCACTGAGCGCCATGTTCCCGGGGCTGACGGAGCGTATGTTTCCCGCACCAAAGATCGGCGCACACCACGATTGCGTGGCGCCTTTGAGAAGCCATAGTGGTGGCTTAGGAAGGAGGTGTCAGATGACGAACACCTTGGTCCAGGCACCCACCCCGGCCGAGCCTTTGGAGGGCGAGGGCGATTTTCGAGATCTGGCGATCCGCCAGCTCCAGAAGCGGCGCAAGTTTCGCGCTCATCTCATCGTGTATGTGCTCGTGAACTCGCTCCTCTGGCTCATCTGGGGAATCCTGTTTGCGACTGGCGGTCCGTGGTTTCCGTGGCCAGTCTTTCCGTTGGTCGGCTGGGGCATTGGCCTGGCGTTCCACGCAGGTGAGACCTATCGAGCCGGGTTCAGCGAAGAGGAGATCCGGCGCGAGGTCGACCGGCTGTCACGCTTCTCCTGAGTCGGAGCAGCGACAGCCAACCGGGACGCTGCTGCGGGTTGTCAGGAGAACATCGCCGCGTGGCATCGCGAGCCCAC
>JAOUEK010000128.1 GCA_029858755.1 Thermoleophilia bacterium | reverse complement strand
GAGTGGGCGGGGGACGGCTGGGGCCCGCGGGGTCTTTCCGGCGCTTCAGGGGCTCCGTTCCCCGCCCAATGCCCGCCCGGGGAGCAACCGCAGCCCGTGCGAGTGGCTCCGAACCTCCGACCGGGGCTCGACCCAGCCCCGCCTCTCAAGGCGTTCGCGCCTCGTGGCGATAAGACGGGTGATGCCACGAATCGCGATCGCTTCCATCCTCTCCCTGCTGGTCGGCGCGGCTGCCGTCCTCGAGTTGGAGCGCCGCTTCTACCGGTTCGTCAAGGGCGCCTGGACGTAGTCACCGAGGGCCGCGTCACGCACTGCGAGACGCCTTGCGCATCCTTGCGACGGCGGCGGAGAGTCCCCGCACGCCGGTGCGCTCCGGAAGGGCCTGCAGGAGTTGGCTGCGGGCGCCTGGCTGGAGGCTGAACCGGCGCGAGCAGGCTCCAGGGCACGGGCGTCGTTCCTTGATCGTAGGGCAGGATCCGCTGGAGGTCATGGCGACGGTGACGCGCACAGACCACGTGCTGGGGAGCCGCCAAGGGCTGACCACGCTCGAGCAGCGCTTCCCCGACGCGTTCCTCATCCGCTGCGCCGATCGGGGTCGGCACCAGGCACGAGCCGGATAGGGCGAGACAGCGCCGCCGGGCACGCGCCTCGCTCAGGTCTCGTCGTCGGTCAGGGCTCGTCGTCGCTGTGCTGCCCGAGCTTGATGCCCGCTGCTTCGAGCTGGCTCGCCATGCGCAGATGGTCGAACTCGATCACCCGTGCGAACGAGTGAGCGATCGCGTGAACCGTGGGCGCCCCACCCTCCGAGCGCATCGCCTGGAGGAGCTCCTGCTCGAACGAGTCCCGCAGCTCCTGCTCACCGAGGCCGAACGTCGTGTAGGCGGTCTCCATCGCGCGCCTCCTCTCGTGGCTCCATCTCATATCTTCGCCGGCGGAGACGCTCCCCACATCGGTGCGAACACGGATCCGGGCTCCGGTGGATCGTCCCCAACGGCCCTGCGACGCGCGTGGCGACGAGCACCTCGCGTGCCGGCGATCATTCCTCCTCGGGCGTCAGCACGACGATGGGGATCGGTCTGTCCGTGCGCTCCTGATAGCGGGCGTACCCGGGGTTGGTGGCGGTCACGAGCGGCCAGAGCCGGTCGCGCTCGCCAGCGGTCGCGGCCCTCGCCGTCACCTGCGAGGTCGTGCTCCCGATCAGCACCCGTGCACGGGGGTTGCGCTCGAGGTTGAGCCACCAGGCCGGGGGGAGGTCGGAGCCGCCGAAGGAGCCGATCACGAGGAGATCTCCACCGTCCCGGAAGTACGTGAGCGTGGCCGTCCGCGGCTTGCCCGACACACGCCCCGTCGTCGTCAGGAGCAGCACCGGCATTCCCGCCACGCGACCGAGGAGACGACCGCCGCTGGCGCGGTAGACGCCGCCGTGGACACGGGACACCGCCCGGATCAGGGAGCGCCGCAGCCGTTCGTGGATGCTCGTCGGATCGGCCACCCCTGCATCCTGCGCGATCAACCGCCGCCGCGTGCGCCGATTCTCGTCCCCCTGGTGGCAGACCGCGAGGAGCCGCGCGGCCCTTCGTGTGGGCGCCGGCCCTAGCCGCGGCTCTGCTGAACGTCACGGGCGGGAAGCAGGAGCCTGTCGAGTCGCCCAGAGGTCTACCGCAGGGTTGCCTGCTGCGAGGTCGAACGTCTCGCGGGTGAGGCGCCGTTCGGGTCGGCGAGGCCTCCGCGTCCTGACCGCCGTCGTCGTGCTGGCCGGCGTCTTCGTGGGGACGGCCGCTGCGCTCAGGTTCAGCGACGCGAGCTACCTCACGCCCCAAGGGGTCGTCGGCATGCCCTACAGCCACCGGTTCGAGGGAGTCGGTGGCTGCGGCCCGACACTGCCGTACCGGTTCACCGTGATCAACGGCTCGCTCCCCCCTGGGCTTTCCCTCGCCGCCGACGGGCTGCTGAGCGGTACTCCGACGGCCCACGGCTCGTTCTCGTTCTGGATCAACCTCAACGACGAAGACCCCCCGTCACTCGCGTGGTGCCACCCGGGCTCCTCGCAGCGCGAGTTCACGGTGACCGTCCTCGCGGCGGAGCTCGTGATCACGACTCGGCGGCTCCCGACCGGCAAGGTGGGAAGGCCGTTCGAGACGCTGATCGCGACGCGTGGCGGGGTGGAGCCGCTCGAGTGGCAGATCGTCGATGGCAGCCTCCCGCTCGGGCTCGCGCTGGCGCCGAGGACCGGGGCCGTCGTCGGGCGACCGAAGGAGGGTGGACGGTTCCGGATGACGTTCGAGGCCACCGACCGCCTCGGGACGACGCGCACCAGGACTGCAGTCCTCGTCGTCGACAAGATGACGATCGCGACGCGGAGACTCCCGAGCGGCACCGTCGGACGCGCCTACCGGGCCCGTCTCGCGACGCGGAACGGAGCCACGCCGGTTCGCTGGCGGGTCATGAGGGGCCCGCTGCCGCGCGGCCTCCGGCTCGAAGCCCGGACGGGAACCGTCGCCGGGACGCCGCGGAGCAGCGCGGACCTGCGCGTCATGTTCCGCGCGCGCGATCGCTACGGCGACGTGTCCAAGCGGACGGTCAGGCTCGTGATCGGCGGCGGCTCGACGCGGGGGTGAGTCGCCGGAGCTTCGACGGTAGCTTTCTCGAAGCCACCGCGCCTGCGGGCGGCGTTGGCTGGAGAACGGGTCGCAGCCCGCCCGCGACGAGGCCGTCGCGGGCGTTGGCCGAGAGCGGCCGGCATCACGACATCGACCGCGTGCCTCGAGCATGCCGGTGCTCCGTGGCCGGGATCGCCGGCCGCCCCGATCGCGTGGCGGTCGACGGGCGCGTTGCGCGGCGAGAGGTTCGCAACCGAGATGCGGACGCCGTCACGAGTGGTCGGCCCTCGGAACGAACCCCTACACGTCGACGTCGATCGCCACCTCCTGCCACTGCTCGAGCTCTCCCTCGTAGATGTAGCGCTCCTCTGGGTACCAGGCTTCGCGACCCGCCATGTACCCCTCGTAGATCGCGTGATCGAGCTTGCGCGGGGCGAGGCAGTCTCCGATGCGGTGGAGATTGACGACCGTGCCCTTCAGGTCGAAGTAGAGCGCCGCATCGGCCGTCGCACCGGTCGCGAGCACGACCGTGTCCACACCGTCGAGAGTGACCTCGGAGCCCGTGTACAGGTTGAAGATCGTCATGGAGCCTCCGTCGATCTGCTTCGCCCACGAGTTGAGCTGCGAGGTGAGGCCCTTGCCGAGCAGGCGGCCGTACACGGTCGCCATGTCGAGCGTGAACAGCGTCGCCGGGAACAGAGCGTTGAAGCGACTGACGAGCTCGACGCTCCTCCCCTGGTCGAGCAGCACTTCGGCCACGCCTGCCGCGTAGCGCCCGCCGTCGTCGTCGAGGACGACGACGCGCTCGCCGACCGTCGCTGAGCCGCGCAGCACGTCCCACGCCGTGACGACGTTCTCCTGCCCGGCCCCGGGCAGGGACTCCACGAGCGGGTTGACGCTCGAGAACCCGGTGCGCGAGGGCAGGGCGCCGGTGGCGACGATCACGCCGTCGGGCGCGAGCTCCTCGACGAGCTGCGCCGAGGCCTCGGTGCCGAGCCGGACGTCCACTCCGAGCCGGTGGAGGCTGCGCTCCAGGTCGCGGCGGATCCAGCCGAACTCCTCGCGCCCGGGCGCCTTCACGATCAGGTTCACCTGACCCCCCAGCTCGGGCTCCCTCTCCACCAGCACCACGCTGTGACCGCGAAGCGCCAGCGTCTCGGCCGCCTTCATTCCCGCCGGGCCGCCGCCCGCAACGAGCCATCGGGCAGGCCGATCGGCTGCGGGAAGCGTGCCAAGGCGGCCCTCTCGCCCCGCGCTCGGGTTGACGGTGCAGCTGATCGCGAGGCCCTTGAAGACACGGCCGATGCAGCCCTGGTTGCCGCGGATGCAGTGGACGATCTCGTCCTCGCGCCCCTCCCGCGCCTTGTTGGCGAACTCCGGGTCGGCGATCTGGGCGCGGGTCATGGCGACCATGTCTGCCCTGCCGGCCGCGAGGATTTCCTCGGCGAGCGCGGGGTCCTTGATGCCGCCGATCGTGAAGACGGGCAGATGCTCGACGCCCTCCTTGACCGCCGCGGCGAGGTCGACGAGGTAGCCGTCCGGCGTGTCGGCGGGCTCGATCGCCTTGAAGATGTTGTGGTAGCCCGCGGCGGTGACGTTCACGTAGTCGATCTGGCCGTCGGCCTCGAGCTGCTTCGCGACACGCACGGCGTCGTCGATGTCGAGCGCGCCGGGGACGAAGTCACTCAGGCTGATCCGCACGCCGACGACCCAGTCGGTGCCGACGGAGCGTCGTACCTCCCCGATGACCTCCCGCGCGAGGCGCAGCCGGTTCTCGAACGAGCCGCCGTAGTCGTCGGTGCGCTTGTTGTAGAGCGGTGAGAGGAACTGGTGTAGGAGGTAGCTGTGCGAGATGTGCACCTCGGTGCCGTCGAACCCACCCTCGCGCGAGAGCGCGGCGCACCGGCCCCACCAGTCCACGAGCTCGCGGATGTCCTCGCCCTCCATCGCCTTGGGCGTCTCCCCGTAGGCTGGCGACTTGACGGCCGACGGTCCCCAGAGCACGCGGAGGTCGTCGGCCGAGTCGCTCGACGCGTTCAGCCCGAAGTGGTTCAGCTGCTCGAAGATGACGGCGCCGTGCTCGTGCACGGCCTGAGTCAGCCGCCGGTTTGCCTCGACGGCGTCGTCCCGGAACGCCCAGGCCACCCGCGGGAAGCCGGTGGTCGAGGTCGGATGGACGACGCGGTTGCCGGTGATGAGAAGCCCTGCTCCGCCCTTCGCGCGCGCGACCTGGTAGTCCACGTTCCGCTGGGAGTCGACCGCGTTCTGCGCGAACAGCTTGACGTGCGCTGTCTGCAGGATGCGGTTGCGGACGGTGACGTTCCCGATCTCGAGAGGACTGAAGAGGTGGGGGTAGGCGGACACGGGCGCCTCCTTTGGGCCGGCTGGTCGGGTTCGGCCACTCTATGCCCGCCGGTTCAGGGCTTCAACGCGGAAGAGCCGGTACGGCGCGCGCTGCACGTCGTCCGTCCGGGGCGTCGGCAGCCTGCGGGCATGGGCGGATCAGCGCATTCCACGATGTCGTCGGCCGTCCGCTCGTGAAACCGTGTAACGGCACCATGCCCGGGAAGCCATGGACGTCGCTCGCATTGTCGACCGGTGTCTCGGCCGTGCTTCTGCTGGTCGTCGGTTGCGGCGATGACGGCGGGCAGAGCCAGGGGATCCGCGGCTCCGGCGTGCCGGCCTCCGAATCGCGCCAGGTGGCTGCTTTCACAAGCGTTGACCTCCTGGGCGCGGCTGATGTGACGATCACGATCGGAGCGGAGCAATCGGTCACGGTCGAGACCGACGACGATCTGATCTCACGCGTGCAGACCAACGTCGAGAGGGACACGCTCAGGATCGAGAACGACGGGCGCCTCGACACCGACCTCGGCATCGACGTCGCGATCGTCGTGCCGACCCTTGAGGCAGTGACGTTGTCCGGCGCGGGCGACGTCACGATCGAGGGCCTCTCGGGATCTTCGCTCGACATCGCGTTGAACGGGGCAGGCAGCGTTGAGGCCGCCGGAGCGGTCGAGCAGCTCGACGTAGCGATCAACGGCGCAGGTACAGCCGGCCTCGCGAACCTTGCGGCGCGCGACGTGGACGTCGTCGTCAACGGTACGGGCGCCGCCGACGTCCAAGCGATCCAATCGTTGTCGGCAACCGTGAACGGGGTCGGGACGATCACATACACCGGAAACCCGAAACACGTCGACACCAGCACGCCGGGAGTCGGCAGCATCCGCAAGGGCTGAACCCCGCCCATTCGATCTCTCCGCAGCCACCCCTTGCTCCCGCGCGAGTGGTTCTGCCCGTGGTGACAGCCGGAGGTCCGGGGTTTCGAGTAGCCGGGACCGGTACCGGTGGCAGTGGCGATGACGCGGACCTGCAGCGGCGGTCGGTCGCCCCGTTACGGGTGGAACTTCCGGTGTGAACCCCGAGACCCGGAACTCCCGCATGAATCCTAGAGCGGGCGATGGGGATCGAACCCACGACACCTGGCTTGGGAAGCCAGTGCTCTACCGCTGAGCTACGCCCGCGCGCCCCAGGATTCTAACGGCGTGCCCCCGGTCACGTCGGCCCCCGCGGCGGGCGTGCCCGCGCCGGAGACGCCGCGTATGGCCCCGGTGGGGGCGCGACGAGCGCGGCGCAGCTCGAACCGATAGAACGTGCCCATGGTGTCGTCCGGCTGCCGTCGCTGAGCGCTCCCGTGGCCGGGAGCATCCAGCTGCTCGGAAAGGCGCCGGCCCGATGACGCCCTTCGACCCTGCCAACCCGCACGCA
>JAOUEK010000127.1 GCA_029858755.1 Thermoleophilia bacterium | reverse complement strand
GGCGATGCCGCCAGAGGCCACCTCCTCCACGAGCTCGCCGCGTGCCAGCTGCGCGAACGAGAACCCTCCCAGGTAGGCCATGCCCAGCGTCTGCACGTCCAGCCGGACGTCCGGGCGCCGCCGGGAGCGTCGGGCGACGCCTCCCTCGATCGTCCAGCGGCCGACGTTGTCCGGAAGCACGGGGTCGTCGGTGACCTCGAGGGTGAGGCGGCCGTTGCCGGTGTAAGCGCGCGCGGTGAGGGCTGCACCGACGTCGACCAACCGCACCCAGAGTGCGTCCAGCTCCCGTGCCTCGAGCAGGTTCATCCGCGCCACGATCAGCTTCAGCGGGTGGTCGAGCGGCAGGTGCCACGCCTCGAGCGTGTCCATCCAGTCGATCCCGAGCAGGAAGCGCCAGACCTCACGGGTCGCGCGCGCGTCGACGCCGAAGGCCTCGGTGACGCGGACGATCTTCACCCAGTCGGCCCCGCTCCCCTCCTGGGCGACGCGGTACAGCGCGTACCCCGCTGCGCGGCCGTCGAGCTCGAGCAGCGCACGCTCCAGGTGGCCGGCGCCACGACGGCGCTCCGGGGTGTCGCGGAGCACCCGGTGCTCCCACCAGTCGCGCGAGCGCGAGAGGAAGCCCGTGGTGCGCCGGCGGATGCGATCGTAGAGCGGCGGCAGGGCGCGGAGCGACTCGGCGTCGTCGAGCAGCCGCACGCTCCCTTCCCGCGCGGGCAGGCCCGCGCGGAGCCCGACGCGGTGCAGGTCGGCCTTCACGCCGAGCCCCGTGGTCGCCAGTCCGTAGCCGTAGCGGCCGTAGAGCGTCTCGGCCGACGCCCACAGCGCGGCGAGCGGCTCCCCCCGCTCACGGATGTCGGCCAGCTGCGCACGCATCATCCTGCCCAGCAGCCCGCGGCGCACGTGCGTGGGCAGGACGCCGACGACAGTGACGCCGGCGCACGGCACCGGGCCGCCGGGGACGGTCAGCTCGAAGGGGAAGGCTCCCGCGCCACCGACGATCGCGCGCTCCTCGAAGACGACGTGGAAGCGGTCGAGCGGCAGCAGCCTCGCGAACCGGTCCGCGTCTTCCTCGCTGACCGAGGCGCCGAAGTAGTGCGTGATCGGCCGCAGCGCCGCACGGAACTCGTCGAGGTCGCGGGTCGGTCGCAGGCGGTACGGCATCCGCGGGATCCTACGCCCCGCGGTAGGCGTCAGCCGATCTTCTCGAGCGGCGCGTAGTCGAGCATCAGGCGGCGCTCGCTCCCGTCGCCCGCAAAGCGCACGGTGACCACCCCGCCCGGCTCGACCTGCGTCACGACGCCCTCGCCGAGCGAGCCGTGACGCACCGAGTCGCCCGTGCGCAGTGCCGGCACGTCGCGCCCCTCGCGCGGTGGTACCTGCCGCGGCGAGGACGCATACCCGCTCCACGACGCGGGGCGCAGCCGCTCACGCTCGACCGCGGCGGGCAATTCGTCCAGGAAGCGCGAGGGGAGGTTGTAGTCGCGGCGCCCGTACAGCGACCGCGCCGACGCATGCGTGAGCACCAGGCGCTCCATCGCCCGCGTCATGCCCACGTAGCAGAGGCGACGCTCCTCCTCGATCTCGTTGTCCTCGATCGAGCGCGAGTGCGGGAAGATCCCCTCCTCCATCCCGATCACGTACACGGCGCGGAACTCGAGGCCCTTCGCGTTGTGGATCGTCATCAGCGTGACCACGCCGCCGTCCCCGCGGAGCTCGTCCTGGTCGGAGGTGAGCGAGACCTCCTGCAGGAAGGCTGACAGCGTCGGCTCCTCGCGCTCCCGCCGGAACTCCTGAGCCACGCCGACGAGCTCCTGCAGGTTCTCGATGCGGCCCCTCGCCTCGATCGTCCGCTCCGCCTCGTACGCCTCGAGCGTGCCGGAGCGCTCGAGCATGGCCTGTACGAGCTCGTCGATCGCGAGCTCCTGCGCCGCCGACATGAGCGACTCCATGGTCGTGCGGAAGCCGCGCACCGCGCGAATCGCGGCTGTGCCGAGGCCGGCAGCCTCCGGGTCGGCGGTCGCCTCCCACAACGTGATCCCGAGCGCGCCGGCATGCGCCACGAGCCGCTGCAGGGACGTGTCGCCGAGCCCGCGGCGTGGCCGGTTCGCGATCCGCAGCAGCGAGACGGCGTCGGCGGGGTTGTCGAGCAGGCTCAGGTAGGCCACCGCGTCCTTGATCTCCGCGCGCTCGTAGAACCGCGGGCCGCCGATCACCTGGTACGGGACCTGCTGGCGGGTGAGCACGTCCTCCAGCACCCGCGACTGGGCGTTCGTCCGGTAGAAGACGGCGATCTCGTTGGCCGAGAGCCCCCCGTCGACGAGCCGCGCGAGCTCGGCGGCGACGAAGCGCGCCTCGGCGTGCTCGTCCTCGACCTCCACCACTTCCACCGGGTCGCCCTGGCCGAGCTCGGAGAAGAGGTGCTTCGGCTTGCGGTCGCGGTTGTGCTCGATCACCGCGTTCGCGGCTTCCAGGATCGCGTTCGTGGAGCGGTAGTTCTCTTCCAGCGTGATCACCCGCGCGCCCGGGAAATCGCGCTCGAAGTCGAGGATGTTGCGGATGTCCGCACCGCGGAAGCCGTAGACGGACTGGTCGGGGTCGCCCACGCTGAACACGTTCCCGTGCTCGGCCGCGAGCAGCTGCAGCAGCCGGTACTGGGCGTGGTTCGTGTCCTGGTACTCGTCCACGAGCACGTAGCGGAACGCCCGCTGCCACTTCTCCCGCGCCTCGGGAAAGCGCTCCAGCACCTCGACGGTGAGCATCAGCATGTCGTCGAAGTCGACCGCGTTCGAGCGGTGGAGGGTCTGCTGGTACAGCTCGTACACCTCGGCCACGGTCTGGTCCCAGAAGGAGCCCACCCGGCTCGCGTACTCGTCGGGCGTGACGAGCTGATTCTTCGCGTTGGATATCTGCGCGTGGATGCCGCGCGGCGTGAACCGCTTCGGGTCCTTCTCCAGCTCGGCCAGGCAGTGCTTCACGACGCGCACCTGGTCGGCCTGGTCGTAGATCGTGAAGCTCGGCGTGTAGCCGAGGCGCTCTGCCTCGCGACGCAGGATGCGCCCGCAGGCGGCGTGGAAGGTGAGGATCCAGATCGCCCGGGCCATGCGGCCGAGCATGAGCTCGAGCCGCTCGCGCATCTCTCCCGCGGCCTTGTTGGTGAAGGTGATGGCGAGGATCTCGCTCGGGGAGACACCGCACGCTCTGATCAGGTGCGCGACGCGGTGGGTGAGCACGCGCGTCTTCCCCGACCCCGCCCCCGCCACGACGAGCACCGGCCCCTCGGTCGTCAGCACGGCCTCGCGTTGCGCCGGGTTGAGGCCGGCGAGCGCTTCCTCCCAGGCCGAGTCCTGCGGCGCAACCGTCACCGTTCGATGCTACCCGCCCGCCCCGGCCGACCCCGATCGTGCCGGCAAGCACGATCGAGCCGTCAGGAGAGCACCGCCTGCATCGCCGTCGCGAACGCGTCCCAGTGGCGACGTCGTCCGGAGAGCGCCTGCTCGCCGGCCGTCGTCAGCCGATAGACGCGTCGCCGACGGCCGCCGACCGTGCGCCAGCGACTCTCCACCAGGCCCTGCCCCTCGAGCCGGTACAGCGCCGGGTAGATGGTGCCCTCGGCGAGGTCGAAGACGCCGCTGCTGCGCTTCCGGAGCCGCTCCGCGACCGCGTAGCCGTGTGCCGGGGAGCGCTGCAGGACCGAGAGCACGAGCAGGTCGACGTGCCCCTTGATCGCCTCCGCACGCATACCTCGAACCGTATACTTAGTGGTGCTAATCGTCAAGATGAGGATCTCATCTGCCGACGCCGAAGTGGACGATGTACGCAATACCGGTACCTGCATCCGTGATCCGAGAGCTGCGCACATCAGACCTCCGTCGGCTGGCCGACCTCGTGCGCGCGCTCCTGCCGACGATGGTCGTCAGCGAGCAGGGCCTCGACCACATGCGCAAGTCGACGCGGTGGTGGGTGGCCGAGGAGGACAGCGAGCTGGTCGCCGCGGCGCGCGCAGGCCGCTTCGGGCGCTGTTGGCTCGGCGTGTCGCACGCTGCCCGCGGGCGCGGCCTGGGCTGCGAGCTCGCCGAGATCGTCGAGGGCGCCGTCCGGGCTGCAGGGCATCCGCAGGCCGTCGCCTGGACGGACGACGAGCCGGGCTCACGCTTCGCCGAGCGCCTCGGCTACCACGAGCAGCGCCGCAAGCCCGTCTCCGTGCTCCGGCTGCAGGGCGCGACACCTCCGCCCCTCGTCGTCCCGCCCGACGTCACCCTGGTTCCCTTGCTCGAGGTGGAGGAGCGGCTACGCGAGCTCTACACGCTGACGATGGCCGCCCACCTGGACGACCCGGCCGACGCGCGCGACGCCGACCAGACCTTCGAGGACTGGCTCCGCGACGACGTGGGCGTGCCCGACCTCGACTTCGAGGGCAGCACGGTGGCGGTTGTGGAGGGGCGGCTCGCCGCCGTCGCCTACGTGTTGACCGACGGCGTGCGCGCCGAGAACGAGTTCACCGGCACGCACCCCGACTTCCGCGGGCGCGGCCTGGCCACGCTGGTCAAGCTGTCCACCGTCCACTGGGCCAAGCGATGCGGGATCACCGAGATCTGGACGGGGAACGACAGTGAGAACGCGCCGATGCTCGCGATCAACGCGAGGCTCGGCTACGAGCCCGCCGGCGAGCGGCGCAAGCACGTGAAGCAGCTGTCCCCCGTCTCGCTCAGCTGACGCCGCGGCGACGCGGCACGACCGCGACGCTCCCTCCGACCGAGATGACGTCGATCGAGGCACGGTAGTGCCGGCCCACGAGCTCCTCGGTGAGGACGTCCTCGGGTGGCCCCTCGGCGACGACCGCGCCCCGGTCGAGCAACACCATGCGGTCGGCGTACTGCGCAGCGAGCGTGAGGTCGTGCATCGCTGCGACGAGCGTCAGCTCGGTCTCCTCGCGGAGCTCGTCCAGCAGGTCGAGGGCGTGCTGCTGGTGGCCGATGTCCAGTGCCGTCGTCGGCTCGTCGAGGAGCACCACGCGCGCCTCCTGGGTGAGCGCACGCGCGACCACCGCGCGCTGGCGCTCGCCGCCGCTCAGCGTGTCCAGCCGCCGCTCGCGGAAGTCCAGGAGGTCGAGGCGGTCGAGCGCCCGCGCGGCGGCCTCACGGTCGCGACGCCCTTCCTTGGCCAGAGGGCCGAGATGTGGCGTGCGGCCGAGCAGGACGTACTCCGCCACCGTCATCCACGGCGGGATGAACGGCTCCTGGGGCACCACGGCGAGCCTGCGCGCCAGCTCCGACCGCGGCAGCTCACGTGTCGACCGGCCCTCGAGCTCGATCCTCCCCCCGTACCCGACGAGGCCGGCGACCGCTCGCAGCAGCGTCGTCTTCCCGGCCCCGTTGGGGCCGATCAGCCCGACCCACTCTCCCTCCCCCACGTCGAACGAGACGTGGTCGACGACGACCGCGCCGCCGAGGGCGACGGAGACCCGGGCGAGCCGGAGCGCGGTCACCGCGACCCCACCCTGCTGGTGCGCAGCACGATCGCGAAGAACGGAGCGCCGACGAAGGCGGTGACCACGCCAAGCGGGATCTCGGCCGGGGAGAGCACGGTCCTCGCGACGACGTCGGCGAGGATCAGGAAGCCGGCGCCGACGACGAGGGAGAGCGGGAGCAGGGCGCGATAGCCGAAGCCCGTGAGCAGCCTGATCGTGTGCGGGACGATGATGCCGACGAAGCCGATCAGGCCGCTGACGGCGACCACTGCAGCCGTGCCCAGCGTCGCCGCGACGACCAGCGCGAGCCGCATGCGGCGCACGTTCACACCGAGGCTGGCGGCCTCGTCGTCGCCGAGGTTGAGCACGTCGACGACACGACGCAGCGCCACGATCACGGCCGCCGCGAGCGCGACGTACGGCAGCACCAGCAGCACGTCGCTCCAACCCGAGGTGGGCAGGCCGCCGAGGATCCAGGAGTACACCTGCTGCAGCGTGTCGGTGTTGCGCTGCTGGACGAACGTCTGCGCCGCCGTCAGGAAGGACGCCACGGTGACGCCGGCGAGCACGAGCGTCGCCGCGTCGCGCGCGCGCCCCGCAGAGCGGCCGACGGCGTAGGCGAGCACCACCGCCACCGAGGCACCCAGGAACGCGGCGAGCGGCAGCAGCCGCTGCCCGCGAACCCCGTCGGGCGCGTACGCGATGGCGATCGTGGCGCCGAGCCCCGCCCCGGCGGCGACGCCGAGCAGGTACGGGTCGGCCAGCGGGTTCCGGAAGACGCCCTGGTACGTGGCGCCCGCCGAGGCGAGCATGCCGCCGACGAGCGCGGCCAGCGCCACCCGGGGCAGCCTGAGCTCCCAGAGGATCGACTCCTCCGTCGGCGTCAGCGCCGTCGTGACG
>JAOUEK010000125.1 GCA_029858755.1 Thermoleophilia bacterium | reverse complement strand
GATGACGCGTACGAACATCTGTTCGCATCACGATAAGCGAACACGCGTTCGATGTCAAGCCCGTGCTGCCGCCCGGCACGGCCCCCGCACGCACGTGGCTAGCGGAAGCGGAGCACGGAGGTCGCGCGCCGCGCCGGGTTCGCCTCCGAGCGGAGCTCGACGGCGAGCGTCCCGCCACGGGCCAGCGCCGGCCCCCGGGCGATGGCGATACGCGCAGGGCGCTGCGGCGTCGCAGCGCCGGTGACGCAGTCGGTCGCGGCGCCGCGGCGGCCGGCCAGCGCGCGGAGGGCGACCGCCCGGCTCGTCCCGCGCGGCAAGGAGCATGCGACGACGGTCGCCCCCTCCCCGCTCCGCGCGATCAGCACCAGGCCCCGCCTGTTCGAGACGACGCGCGGCGTCGTGGCGCCCACGACGGATTGCGCCGGCGCCCACGGCGCGGTCGCGGCGCACACGGGCGCCTCGGCGATCGCGAGGCGGACGGCTTCGGCCGAGGGCCGAGGCGTGCCGTCCGTGCGGTGCAGCCCGGCCTGGAACCCGGTGCGCAGGCTGTCGTCGTAGAAGCCGAAGAAGTTGACCTGGGCCACGTCGGGATCGCACGCCACCCGGCGCACGATCTCGCCGTAGATCGCGGCCTGCACGGGCTCACTGGTCACCGGCACGTTCTCGGGCCCCTGGTACTCGGGTCGCAGGCCGGTGTCGACCTGCCACCCCACCTCGTCGAGGTAGAGCTTGAGGCCGTCGAGCGTCGTCGGCTGCGGCGTCCCTGCGAACGCGTCCCAGATCGCCTGCTTGACGCGGTCGAGATTCACGAAGCCCGCGGCGGGCCACGGGTACCCGCGCTCCAGCGGGTCGGTGGCACGTGCCGGGTACGGGTGGAAGCTGAGCCCGTCCATCAGGGGGGCGGTGCGGCCGCTTGCGCGGTACCACCGGCCGAGAGCGGCGAGGAACCGCATCGGGGAGGTCGAGACGTTGCTCTGGGCGCGCGCCCGGTCGTTGCCGCGCGGCGAGAGCCCGATGCCGATCACCTTCAGGGTGGGGTCGTGCGCCTTGAGCCCGTCGTACGCCGCCGCGAGGAAGGCGCCGAAGCTCTTCGCCGACACGTTCGCTCGTGTGCGCCGGGAGTACTGGGGGCGCCAGAACGCGGGCTGGTTCGGCTCGTTGCCGATCACGAACTGCCGTACCTGCGGGTACCGCTCGGCCAGGTGCCGGGTGAAGCTCCCGAACATCCACGGCTCGGCGCGCCCGAGCTCGATCTCGCGAGGGGGGTACGGGTACACGGCCAGCACGACGCCGAGGCCGGCCGCCGTCGCCGCCGCGATCGACCGGTCGAGCTCGACGACGTACGGGATCGTGGACTCGTTCCCCGCCTCCCAGCGCACGCTCATCACCGCCTGCTTCAGGCCGAGCGACGCCATCTGGCCGAAGAAGGCCGTGCCTCCGTCCGGGAACCACTTGCCCGTGTCGTCGTTGGCACCGATGTCGGCCGCCGGCGCGCCGCCGGCGCAGCAGAGCAGCGCCGCCGCCACAGTGGAGAGGACGAGCACGTGTCGCCGCACGAGTGCCTCCATTCGGCGGGAAGCCGCGCATTCCTGGCCGGAGCGCGGGCAGGCTACCCGAGGCGGGCGAGGAGCGCATCGAGCAGCGTTCCGGCTCCGAAGCGGACGGGATCGCCCGCCGGGAGCCCCGTCTCGGCCTCTGCGCGCGCCACGGCCGCGGCCGCGGCCTCGTCATCGAGCTCGGCGGTGTTGAGCGCGACGCACGCGACCGTGGCCCTGCGTGCCGGCAGCGACACGCGCTCGTACAGCTCCACGAGCTCCGCGAGCGGCAGCACGGGCTGTCCCGGGTACCCGTCGACCTCGACTGCCCCCGCGCGGTGGCAGAGGACGAGCACGTGCGGCGCGCTGCCGTGGAGCAGCCCGAGCGTGACGCCCGAGTACGCGGGATGCGAGATGGCACCCTGCCCCTCGACGAGCAGCAGCTCTCCCCCGCGCTCGTGCCCCTCGATCACCAGCCGCTCGGCGGCGCCGGCGACGAAGTCGGAGACGACGGCGTCGACCGCGATCCCCCAGCCGGCGATCGCGATCCCCGTCTGCCCGGTCGGCACGAACACGGAGGCGAGCCCACGCGACCGGGCCTCCCGGTCGAGCTCCAGCGAGACGGTCATCTTCCCGATCGCGCAGTCGGAGCCGACCGTGAGCACGATGTCCGCGGGCACCCGCAGGTTCTCGCCGGTCGGGCAGTCGAGGCCGGCCGGCGGGTGTCGCAGGTCGCGGAGCGTGACACCGTGCAGCGCCGCGAGCGGACCGAGCTCGGGGTCGTCGGCGAGGAACTCGTGCAGGCCGTTCTCCACGTTCAGCCCGCTGCGGATGCAGTCGGCGAGCAGGGCACGCCAGGCGGGCGGGAAGCGCCCGCCCTGCGTGGCCACGCCCACGAGCGCCGTGGTCGGTGCGTAGGCGAGCGCCGCCTCGACGCTGCCGACCACCTGCACGCCGTCGATCTCGGCGCCGACCCTCTCCGAGTCGAGGATCGCGACGACGTCCTCTCGCCGGTAGCGGAGGAGGCCGCGCATCGTCTTGCCGTAGTGCGTGTCGGCCGAGTACCCCTCGGCCAGGATCAGGAGGCGCTCACCCGACACCGAGGCCGGCACCCTCCCCCGGCACCTGCACGCCGTCGACGAGCTCTACCCCGGGGCACGGGTCCTCGGCGATCAGCAGGTTGCCGTCGAGGTCGACGTGGTCGCAGAGGGGCGCCACGCAGCAGCCCGCGGCGATTCCGAGTCCCGACTCGATCATGCACCCGAGCATCACGCCGAGGTCGAGGGCGCGCGCCGCGTGGGCGATGCGGATCGCCTCGCGGATCCCCCCGGACTTGGCGAGCTTGACGTTGACCCCGTGCGCGATCTCGGCGCACGCGGCCACGTCGGCGAGCGTGTGACAGTCCTCGTCGACGTAGACGGGAAGCGGCGAGCGCTCGCGGAGCACGGCGCCCCCGGGATCGCCCGCGCGCAGCGGCTGCTCGACGTACTCCACGCCGAGCGAGGCCAGCTCGGGGATCGCCTGCAGCGCCTCGTCGACAGACCACCACTCGTTGACGTCGACCATCAAGGGCCGGTCGGTGACGTCCCGCACGGCGCGCACCCGCTCGACGTCGAGGCCGTCGCCGCCGCCGAGCTTGAGCTTGAGGCGGCGAAAGCGAGCGGCGGCTCGCTCGGCGCGCCTCGCCATGTCGTCGGGATCGCCGAGCCAGACCGTCCACGAGGTCGGCGGGCCGACCCGAGGCAGGCCGAGCAGCCGCCAGACGGGAGCGCCGAGCAGCTTCCCCTGCAGGTCGTGCAGGGCGGCATCGAGGGCGGCTTTGGCCGCCTGCTCGCCGGGGATCTCGGCCAGCCGCGCGCCGATCTCCTCGAGCGCGAACGGGTCGTCGCCGACCAGCTGCCCGTGCTGCTCGACGAACGCGAGCGCCGACGCGGCGGTCTCCTCGTAGCGCTCGATCGGCGCCGCCTCTCCTCGACCCGAGCTGCCCTTGTAACTGATCGTCACATGGACGACGTCGGCGACGTCCTGTGTCTCGCGCGAGATCACGAACGTCTCGGCGAGGCGGAGCCTGACGATCTTGCCGGTGACCTCCACGGCGGCAGCCTACTTCCGCGCCGGCGGCGCCGGCTCGTCGACCGCGCGGGTGAGCACGGCGACCACGGTCGAGGCGACGGTGAGCGCCAGACCCGGGAGGATCGCCCATGCAAGCCAGACGGCTGCGCCCCCGGCGGCGAAGAGCCCGACCTCGAGCGCAAGCCGCTGTGGGTCGCGGAGCCGCCGGGTTGAGCGCGGGCCGACGTACGCGCCCCAGGCACCCGCCGCGGCCGCCGCCACGCCGACCGCGAGCAGGGTGCCGGAGATCCCACCCCCGCCGAGCACCCACGCCCCGGCCGCAAGCGCGCCGAGCAGGCACATCTCGAGCAGGAACCTCGTCGCCAGCACCGCGCTGCGCACGGGCGCAGCCTACGACGTGGGCGATGCGTGCAGGGACAGCCGCGTCCGACTCTATGCGGACACGGCTGTGGGGCCTCGGAGGGTGCCTCGACTACACTGACCTCCATCCCCGCGCCCGTAGCTCAGGGGATAGAGCGCGCGCCTCCGGAGCGCGAGGTCGCAGGTTCGATTCCTGCCGGGCGCATCAGGCGGTACACGCTGGAAAGCCTGCAAACCCCGTAGAGATGCGCTCTTCTGGGGCTACGTCGCGCAGGCACTCGCCGGTGGCGCGACCGCCGTCGCGCTGTTCGGCGGCGCCAACCCGGTGCTCGTGTACGCCTTGGCCGCGGTCGGCGCCGTGTCGGTGACGATCACCCGGCCGACGATGGCGGCGTTCGCTCCGTCGCTGGCACGGGCGCCCGAGCAGCTCACCGCGATCAACGTCGTCTCCAGCTGGACGGAGAGCGTCAGCGTGCTCGTCGCACCTGCCGTTGCCGGTGCCCTGCTCGCCGTCGGCAGCTCGGGCACCGTCTTCGCGGTGACGGCCGGCGTCGTCGCCGTCAGCGCCGTCCTCGTCCGGCCGTTCCCCGGGCCGCCGCCCGCCGGCCAGGCCGACGACGCAGGCGAGCCCACCTCGGGGTCACTCGGTACCGCGTTCTCCGTCCTCCGCAGGGAGCGCTACGCACGCGTGCTCGTGATCGCGCTCTGCGCCGACTTCGTGGCCCTCGGGGCTCTCGACGTCCTCTACCCCGAGCTCGCGATCGGGGTGCTCGAGCGCGGCGAGTCTTGGGCGGGCTACCTCAACGCAGCGTTCGGCGCAGGGGCCACGCTCGCGATCGCGTTCACGGTGAGCCTCGTCGGCAAGCCCCGCCTGGTGCCGTCGCTGCTTGCAGGGCTCGGGCTCTACGTCGCCGCCTTCGCGCTGCTCGCCGCGTACCCGACCGCCGCGACCGCGCTGCTGCTGCTGGCGCTCGCGGGCGCCGGGCGCGTGGTCTTCGACGTGACCACGCGCACGCTCCTGCAGCGCGTCGCACCGACCGACGTGCTCGCGCGCATCTTCGGGCTGCTGGAGGGACTCGCGATGGCAGGGCTCGCCGTCGGCTCCCTCGTCGTCGCCGGCCTGGTCGCGGTCGGCGGCGCTGCGCTCGGCCTGCTCGGGATCGGGCTGCTCCTGCCGCTCGCCGCGCTCGTCGCGGGCCGCGCCCTGCTCGAGGTCGACCGGCACGCGACCGTCCCGGTCGTCGAGATCAACCTGCTCCGGGCGATGCCGCTGTTCGCGCTGCTCCCGGCCGCGCAGGTCGAGGCGCTCGCCCGGTCGCTCGAGCGCGTGGACGCCGCCGCGGGCACCGACATCGTCGTCCAGGGGGCGCCGGGTGATCGCTTCTTCGTGATCGCCGACGGGGAAGTCGAGGTGATCCGGGACGGAGCCGTCGTGGCGCGGCTCACCCGCGGCGACGGCTTCGGCGAGATCGCGCTCCTGCACGGGGTCGCCAGGACGGCCACCTGCCGGGCCACGTGCCCGTCGATGCTGTACGCCCTCGATCACGACACGTTTCTCACCACCCTCACCGGGCACGCGCATGCCGACGCCGAGGCGCGCCGGCCGGCCACCGGCCGATCACGGGAGGCCGGGGCCACGAGCACGGTGCGCTGACCCCGGCGGCCGGCACACACCGGCGCTACCGTCACGCGGTGCGCGCCTGGCTCCGCAGCCTGAACCCGAACCTGCCGCGAACGGTGCAGACGCTGCAGCTCGGCGGACTGATCAGCGCGTTCGGCAACGGGGTCGTGCTGCCGTTCGTGCTCATCTACCTGCACAACGTCCGCGGCATCGGCCTCGGCGTCGCCGGGCTGATCGTCGCCACGAACGGGGCCGTCAGCCTCGTCGCCGGGCCGGTGTCGGGGCCGCTCGTCGACCGCATCGGCGGCCACCGGATCCTCGCCGTCGCCCTCGTCGTGCTGGCTGCCGGCTACGGCGGCCTCGCGCTCGTCCACGAGCCGTGGCACGGCTTCGTCGCGGCGACCGTGATGGGGGTCGGGAACGGCTTCTTCTGGCCCGCCCAGTCGACGCTGCTCGCGGCCCTCTCCCCGCGCGACAAGCGGCATGCCACCTTCGCCATGCAGCGCGTGGTGATGAACCTCGGCATCGGGCTGGGGGCGCTCGTGGGTGGCGTGATCGCCACTGCCGACCGCCCGGGCACGTTCGTCGCCGTGTTCACGATCGACGCGGCGTCGTTCCTCGCCTACCTCGTGATCCTGTGGCTGTTCGTCCCCGGCGCGCACCCGCAGGCGGGAGACGCCGCCCCCGCCGCCGGTCAGCGACCCGGCTCGTACCGCGACGTGCTCCGCCACGGCGCGTTCATGGCCGTGGTCGGGCTGAACACGCTGTTCATCTTCGCCGGCAT
>JAOUEK010000126.1 GCA_029858755.1 Thermoleophilia bacterium | reverse complement strand
ATCGCGCGGCCTTCGGTGTGGGTGACGTTGGGGCTGGCGACGAACGGGTAAGGCACGGCGGCTGCTCCCTCGAACGGGGGACGCCGCAGACCGCTCAGGGTAGCGCGGTCTCGCCGCCGTGCCTAGGTGGCTGCGAGCCAGCCGGCGATCCGGCCGGCGATCTCCTCGCCGCGATCCTCCTGGAGCATGTGCGAGGCCCCGGTGACGGTCTCGGGCGGGCCGGCGCCGGGGATCAGCTCGGCCATCAGCTCGGCGTGCCGCGCCGAGAAGATCGGGTCGGAATCGCTGAACAGCACGAGCGTCGGCCGATCCCAGCTGCGGAGCTTCTCCCGCACGGCGATCATCGCGGGCGCGCTCGGGTGCCCGGGGCTCGTGGCGACGAGCTCGGGGAACGCGACCACGCCGGCCTTCGACTCGGGCGTCGGGAAGGGGGCGTCGTAGCCGGCCACGACCTCGTCGGAGAGCGCCGTGGCGCAGGAGAGGCGGACGAGCTGCCCCGGAACGATCTCCGTGCCCACACGCCGCATGAACGCCTGGAAGCGAAGCCACTCCTCGCCCGGCGGGCGGGCGCCGATGCCCGTGTTCATGACCGCGAGCCGCTCCACGCGCGCGGGCTGCTCGACGGCGAGGCGCAGGCCGATCGGCCCGCCCCAGTCCTGGACGACGACGGTGAGGCCGGAGAGGTCGAGCTCGTCGCACACGAGCCGCTCGATCGAGCCGTAGTGGGCGTCGTAGGAGTACCAGCCGGCGTCCAGCGGCTTGTCCGAGCGCCCGAAGCCGAAGTAGTCGGGGGCGACGACGCGTCCCACCTCGGACAGCCGGGGGATCATCTTCCGGTACAGGAACCCCCACGTCGGCTCCCCGTGCAGGAGCAGGATCGGATCGCCCTCGCCCTGCTCGACGTAGTGCATGCGCAACCCGTCCTGCTCGACGTAGCGCGGCTCGAAGCCCCAGCCGGGGAGCCCGACGAAGCGCTCCTCGGGAGTCCTGTACGCCTGCGCGCCCACGCGCCCAATGTAGATGGCGATCGGCAACTCAGGCACCCGCGACCGGCGGCCGTGACACGGCGCCCCGCGGCACGCCCGCCCGCGACACGGTCCAGCGGGTACGCGCCGCGGGCGATGGCACCACGCTGCCCGGTCACACCCGTCCTCGACGGGCACTCCAATGACCGATCGACCATCCAGCGGGGGTCTGGGAGAATGGCAGGGTGACCAGGCCGCTGTGGGCTCCGTGGCGCGTCTCCTACGTCGAGCAGGCCGGCGAGGAGGACGGATGCGTCTTCTGTCGGGAGGCCGAGCAGGCGCTCGGCGAGGCCAGCCTCGTCGTGCACCGCGGCGAGACCGCGCTCGTGCTGCTCAACAAGTACCCGTACTCGTCCGGGCACCTGATGGTCGCGCCGTTCCGCCACGTCGGCGCGCTGGACGACCTCGACGACGTCGAGGCGCTCGAGCTGCACCGCCTGACCGTCCGCTCGCTGGAGGCGCTGCGTGCCGTCTCCCACCCGGACGCCTTCAACGTCGGCTGGAACCTCGGCTCCGTCGCGGGCGGCAGCATCGCCGCCCACCTCCACGAGCACGTCGTCCCGCGCTGGGCCGGCGACACGAACTTCATGCCGGTGCTCGCGGACGTCAAGGTCGTGCCCGAGCACCTGCTCGCCACCCGCGACCGGCTGCGCGACGTGTTCGCCGCGTGATTCGGGAGCTCGCCGAGAACCCGAACGTGTACCAGGCGGCCTCGGGCGGTCGGCGACTCCATCGGGATCCGCGGGACCGGTTCGCGATCTGGCTCGGGCCCGGCCGAGACGCCCGCTCGGCGACGGTGCAGCGCGTGCGGCTGGGGGCCGGCGACGTCCCTGCCGCCCTCGCGGAGATTCGCGCGCTGCTCCGCTCCGAGGGTCGTGCCGGCACGGAGCTCGAGCTCGGCGAGTCGTGCACGCCGGTCGACCTCGTCTCACGCCTGCAGGAGCTCGGCGTCGAGCGTGACGTCGAGGAGCCCGTGGCGGTCGGCATGGTGCTCCGGGACGGGCTGCGAGATACCGGTGGGGCCGGGCTCGAGGCGCGCCGCGTCGCCACCGTCGAGGAGCTCGTGCTCGCGCGCGGCATCCAGCGCGAGGCGTTCGCCGATGCGCGGCCGGTCGATGCGGCAGAGACCCGCGCCGACTTCTCGCGGGAGGGGATCGACGGCTCGACCTTCTTGGCGTGGATCGACGGCGAGGCGGTCGCGGCCGCGTACGCGGCGTACACGCCGTGGGGGTTGATCCTGTTCGGCGGCGCGACCCTGCCGGCTGCCCGCGGACGCGGCGCGTACCGCGCGCTCGTCGCCGCGAGGGCCGCAGACGGCGCCGCCCGGGGAACCCCGATCCTCGTCACCCATGCGGGCCGCATGTCACGGCCGATCCTGGAGCGGCTCGGCTTCGAGGCGCTCGCCCGCATCGACCGGCTGGTCGACGAGCTCTAGCGCGTGCCGCCGAGGAGGCGCAGCGCGGCCCAGCCGCGCGGCTGCGTCGTCTCGTAGTCGTAGAGGCTCCAGCCCACGGCGCCCGTGTCGGCCACGGCGTCGGCGAACGCCGTCAGCTCCTCCGCGCTCATGCGGTTGGCGACACCGCCCGCCGCGTGGATCGGCACGTCCGACGCGATGAGGGCGCGCACCTGCCGCAGCGACCGCGCGACGTAGCCGTAGGTGGCGTCGTACCCCTTGAAGCCACCGCCCGAGTACGCCATGGGGACGACGGCGTCCACCAGCGGCGCCACCTCGGCCCACGGGAAGCGGGGCCACCACCCGGCGTGACGCTCGAGCGCGCGCGGCGGGTACGTGATCGCCGCCACCGGCACCGTGCCCGCCTCGGCCCGGAGCGTGCGCGCGAGGGCGAGCAGGCGCCGCGTGCGCAGGCCGACGTTCTTCAGGCGCAGCGACTCGATGTCGAGCGCGACCGCGTCGAACGCGGCGCCGGACGGCGTGCGGAAGCGGAGCATCGCCCGCGTGCGCCGCAGGTCCCGGGCGGGCCTGTCGAAGCCGGGCAGGTACCAGGCGACGACGGCGACGCCCTGGGCGTGGAGAGCGTCCACGAACCGGCCGAGCGGCCCCGGGTTGACGACGTCGACCGCGCTGCGGTCGTTCGCCGTCTCCGCGAATACCGTGCGCACGCCCCGCGACGCGATGCGCGCGGCCGCCGCCTCCGGGCGCGCGTAGTAGGAGTCGTAGACGTCGACCCACGTGGCGAGGCCCGAGAACACGGACGTGTCCGCTCCGCGCGCCTCGGGAGCGGAGCGGGCCGCTGCGACACCGGCAGCCGCTGTGAGCGCGAGGCCGAGGGCGAGCAGCACGAGCGGACGGCGCATGCGCCGAGGATAGGGAGCGGGTGTGAAGGATCGGTGAGCCAGCGCGGTCCCGTGGGTGCACGGGCGTCCAACCATCTAGGCCACCCGCTCCAGCAGCCGGACGCCGAGCGCGGGGTCGATCAGGTCGTGCCACCCCGAGGGTGCGTCTGGCAGGACGGTGCCCGGCCGGATCGGCACCACGACGAGGACGGTGCCGTCGCGCGTGTACGCGCACACGCCCGGGCCCAGGTCGACCGGCTCGTACGGGCCCGCGAAGGCGTCCGGGCGGCGGGCCCGCAGCGCGAGCGCCGCGCGCAGCACGGCGAGCTTCGACGGCGGGCCGGCCAGCGCCGTGCGGGCGCGCTTCCAGTCGACGGGCCTGCGGTTGTCGGGGTCGACGAGCGCGAGCAGCGTCAGCTCGTCTCCCTGGTAGACGTCCGGGACGCCCGGCGCCGTCGCCTTGAGGAGCGTCATCGCCAGCGAGATCCGCTCCCCGAGCGGGCGCAGCCGCTCGGCGAGCGCGGTCACCCTCGGGTCGGCGAGCAGCCGGCGCGCGAGCGCCTTCAGCCGGCGCTCCGCCGCCTCGTCGGGGCGCCGCCAGCTCGATGTGCGCTTGCCCTCGCGGAGCGCCTTCTCGAGATAGGCGTCCAGCCGCTCGGCGTCGATCGGCCACGCGCCGACGACCGTCTGCAGGGCGAGGTACGCGTCCTCGCCCCGGACGCGTAGGTCGCGCACGAGCGCCGCCCATTCGTCGGGCACCCAGGAGAGCGCGGCGAGCCGGGCGCGAACGTCGCCCGATCGCTTCGTGTCGTGGGTGGTCGTCGCGAGCAGCTCGTGCGGGAAGCGCTCGGCCCGCCGCGCCGCAAGCTCGTGGAAGCGCTCGAGCGGAAGCGAGAAGCGCCCGGGGTCACCGCCGACCTCGTTCAGGCAGAGCAGCCTCGAGTAGCGGTACAGCGCCGTGTCCTCGACGCCCTTCGCCATCACGGCGCCGGTCGTCTGCTGGAAGCGGGTGACGAGCTCGGGGGGCGCGGGGCGCTCGAGGAGCAGGCGCTCCCGGAGGTCGGGGGCCACGTCTCGCAGAGCGTCGCGATCCGCGGCCTCGACCCGTCCCGACCACGGCTCGACGTAGGTGCGGTAGACGGGGAGCGAGGCGAGCGCGGCCGCGATCCCGTCAACGGCGCAGATCCGGTGCAGCCGCTCGACCTCGGGGGCGAAGGTCGTCTCCGCCTGCTCTCGCTTCGCCTCGTCGGCGATCTCGGCGAACGACCGCAGCTCGCCCGTGACCTCCTCGTAGAGCGCGGTCAGCGGCGCCTCGGCGGCCGGATCGACGAAGAGCGCCGTGAGATCGTTGGCGAACCCGTAGCCCGTGGTCCCGTGCACGGGCCAGTCGCGCAGCTCCTCCCCGTGGGCGAGGATCTTCTCCACCCAGACGTGCCGGACGCCGCTCGCCTGCAGCCGCTCGAGGTAGCCGCGGGGATCCGCCAGCCCGTCCACGTGGTCGATGCGCACGCCGTCGACGAGGCCGTCGCGGACGAGGTCGAGCATCAGGCGATGCGTCGCCTCGAACACCTCGGGATCCTCCTGCCGGACGCCCGCGAGCCCGTCCACGTCGAAGAAGCGACGATGCCTCCCGGTGGCCGCGTCGAGATCGAAGAAGCGCGCCCTTAGCTCCTCGTCGCGCCAGAGCGGGCTCTCCGCGACCGCCGCCATGTGGTTGGGGACGAGGTCGACGACGACGCCGAGTCCCGCCGTGCAGAGGGCGCGGAGGGCGTCCTCGCCGCCGAGCTCGGAGGAGACGCGCGTGGGATCGGTGACGTCGTAGCCGTGCGTCGAGTCGGCTCCGGCCTGGAGGACGGGCGAGAGGTAGAGGTGGCTGACGCCGAGCTCCCTCAGGTACGGAACGAGCTCGTGGGCGGCGCGGAAGTCGAGCTGCGGCCCCAGCTGGAGCCGGTACGTCGCCCGGAGCTCGGTCACGGCAGCCGGCGCAGGACCGCGACCGAGCGGGCCTGCAGCGACACGTCCGTGCGCGCGGCGAGCACCCGGCTCTCGAGGCCGGTCGTCCCGGTCTCCAGCACGACCTGCCAGCGGCCGCCGAAGCGTCGAACCGGGAGCCGGAAGGCGATGTCCTCGTGGTGCGCGTTGAACAGGCACAGGAACGAGTCGTCCTCCACGGGCTCACCGTGGGGGGTCAGCGTCGGCAGCTCACGGCCGTTGAGGAACATGCCGATGGCGCCGTTGTCCTGACGTGCCCAGTCGTGCTGCGTCATCTTGCGGCCGTCCGCGCGGAACCACCAGATGTCGGGGAGCCCCGAGCCGTGCGGATCGGCGCCGGTGAAGAACGCGCGCCGGTGGAACACCGGGTGCTGCCGGCGGAGGTCGATCACGCGGCGCGTGAAGTCGAGCAGCCGCTTCCCCCGCTCGTCGAGCGACCAGTCGTACCAGCTGAGCTCGTTGTCCTGGCACCAGGCGTTGTTGTTGCCGTGCTGCGTGCGACCGAACTCGTCGCCGCCGAGCAGCATGGGCACGCCCTGCGAGAGCAACAGGGTGACGAGGAAGTTGCGCTGCTGCCGGTCGCGGAGCGCGTTCACCGCAGGGTCGTCCGTCGGGCCCTCGGCACCGCAGTTCCAGCTGCGGTTGTCGTCGGTGCCGTCCTGGTTTCGCTCCAGGTTCGCCTCGTTGTGCTTGTCGTTGTAGGAGACGAGGTCGGCAAGGGTGAGCCCGTCGTGCGCGGTGACGAAGTTGATCGACGCGAATGGCCGCCGCCCGTCGCTCTGGTACAGGTCGGCCGAGCCGGTGAGCCGCCTCGAGAGCTCCGCCACGTTCTCGTGGCCGCGCCAGAAGTCGCGCACCGAGTCGCGGTAGACGCCGTTCCACTCCGCCCACAGCACCGGGAAGTTGCCCACCTGGTATCCGCCGGGCCCGACGTCCCATGGCTCGGCGATCAGCTTCACCTGCGACAGCACCGGGTCCTGGTGGATGACGTCGAAGAACGCCGAGAGCCGGTCGACGTCGTAGAACTCGCGCGCCAGCGCCGACGCCAGGTCGAAGCGGAA
>JAOUEK010000124.1 GCA_029858755.1 Thermoleophilia bacterium | reverse complement strand
CTCTCGCAGGCGCGGAGCGTCGACGAACGCCTCTGCCGACTTCCGACACGTGCGGCTCACGAAGGTGCCGCGCATCCTCGAGGGCATCGGGCTGGCGCTGGAGAGGTCGCCGCGCGCCGTCGGAGAGCTGCGCGCGAAGAGGCTCGCGGACTGACGCGGGTTGCCGCGGCTCGGCGGCGGGTGCGACGATCGGTCGCATCGGACGGACGGTCGTCGTCACCGGTGCCTCCTCGGGGATCGGCCGCGCGTGCGCGGAGCGGCTCGCACGGGCCGGCTGGCGCGTGCTCGCGGGTGTCCGGACGGCTGCTGACGCAGGCTCCCTGCGCGCGTCGGGCACCGAGCCGATCACCCTCGACGTCACCGACGCAGCGATGGTGGCCGCGGCGGCCGACACCGTCGGGAACCGTCTCGACGGGCTGGTCGCCAATGCCGGGATCGCAGTAGCCGCCCCGCTCGAGCTCGTCCCGCTCGAGGAGCTGCGACGCCAGCAGCTGGAGGTGAACGTCGTTGCCCAGGTGGCCGTCGTCCAGGCACTCCTGCCCGCGCTGCGTCGGGCGCGGGGCCGCGTGGTGCTGATGGGCTCGATCGGGGGACGCAGCGCGCTCCCCTTCCTCGGGCCCTACGCCGCATCCAAGCACGCGCTGGAGGCGGTCGCGGACTCGCTGCGCGTGGAGCTACGCCCTTGGGGGATCGCAGTCTCGATCGTGGAGCCCGCGAGCGTCCGCACCCTTCTCTGGGAGAAGGGCGCCACTCGGGCCGACGAGCTGCAGGCGGCCGTGGCGCCGGAGTCGGCGGCGCTGTACGAGACGGCGGTGGCGCGCTTCCGCGCCGTCGCCGCCGCGCGCGGGCCGGGCGAAGACCCCGACGTCGTCGCGCTCGCCGTCGAGCACGCGCTCACGACGGCGCGGCCGAAGGCCCGGTACGTCGTCGGGCGGGACGCCCATCTGCGGGCGTGGACCGAGCGCCTGCCGACGCGCCTGCGCGACCGGCTGCTCGCGCGGGCGCTGACCTGAGGGCGGGGCACACCTCGCTCCGCGACGGCCGACGGTTGGGGGCAGCCCCCGTCCGCGGACCGACCCGGCGACAGCTATTCGACGGTGACCGTCTTCGCGAGGTTGCGCGGCTGGTCGACGTTGAGGCCGCGCAGGCGGGCGATGCGGTACGCCAGGAGCTGGAGCGGGACGACGGCGAGCACCGCCGACAGGAACGCCGGTGCCTTCGGCACGAAGATCACGTCGTCCGCATGGTGCTGGATGTCCTCGTTGCCGTCCGAGGCGACCGCGATCACGTGGGCGCCGCGGGCGCGAACCTCCTGGATGTTGGAGACGAGCTTGTCGTATACCCGCTCCATGCGCGTGGCGACCACGACAACGGGTGTCGACTCGTCGAGCAGCGCGATCGGCCCGTGCTTCATCTCGCCGGCGGAGTAGGCCTCGGTCGGGATGTACGAGATCTCCTTCAGCTTCAGCGCTCCCTCGAGCGCGACGGGCAGCCCGATGTTGCGACCGAGGTACAGGAAGAACGGCCGGTCGTGGAAGCGCCGGGCGATCTCGTCGATCGGGTGGTCGCCGTCGAGGAACGCCTGCAGCTTCGCGGGCAGGTCGTAGACGGCGTTGACGATGTACTCGAGCTCGCCGGCCGGGAGCGTCTCCCGCACCATCGCCATCTTCAGCGCGACGAGGAAGAGCAGCGAGAGCTGCGCGGTGAACGTCTTCGAGGCGGCGACGGCCATCTCCAGGCCGCACCGCGTGTAGAGGACGGAGTCGACCTCCCGCGTGATCTGCGAGCCCATCATGTTCGTGATCGCGACCGTGTGGGCGCCCATCTCGCGGGCCAGCTTCATCGCCTCGATCGTGTCGCGCGTCTCGCCCGACTGGGAGATGCCGATCACCAGCGTGTCGCGGTCGAGCACCGGGTTGCGGTAGATCCACTCCGACGCGATGTCGTGCTCCACCGGGATGCGCGCCCACTCCTCGATCGCGTAGCGGGCGGCGACGCCGGCGTGGTAAGCGGTGCCCGCGGCGAGGATCACGATCCGGCGCAGGTCGCGCACCTCGCTCTCGTCCATCCCGAGGCCCTCCAGCACCAGCCGGCCGTGGCGAACGCGGTCGCCGATCGTCTCCGCGATCGCCTCGGGCTGCTCGTAGATCTCCTTGAGCATGAACGTCTCGAAGCCGCCCTTCTCGGCGCCCTCGTCGTCCCAGTCGAGCTCGACCACGTCGTGCTCGACGGGCGACCCGTCTTCGGCCCGGACGAAGCGTGCGCCGTCGGCGGCGATCGCGACGACGTCGCCGTCGTCCGGGAACTGCACGCGCTTGGTCTCCCGCAGGAACGCGGCGGCGTTGGAGGCGAGGTAGGTCTCGCCCTCGCCGAGGCCGACGACCAGCGGCGTCTGCAGCCGCGCGCCGACCAGCAGCCCCGGGTGGTCGCGGTGAACGGCGACGAACGTGAAGTGCCCCTCCATCTCCCGGAACGCGGCGCAGACCGCTTCGAGGAGATCACCGTGGTAGTGGCGCTCGATCAGGTGCGCGACCGTCTCCGCGTCGGTCTCGGAGGAGAACGAGTGACCGTCCTCCTGGAGGCTCTCGATCAGCTCGCGGTAGTTCTCGACGATGCCGTTGAGGACGATCGACAGCACGCCGTCGTCGCAGCCGGTGAGCGGATGGGCGTTCCCCTCGGTGACGCCGCCGTGGGTCGCCCAGCGCGTGTGCCCGACGCCCGTGGTCGCGGTCGAGGGGGCGCCACGGGCGACCCGCTTCAGGTTCTGGAGGTTGCCGACGGCACGGACGTAGCGCAGGGAGTCGTCCTCGAGCAGCGCGATCCCGGCCGAGTCGTAGCCGCGGTACTCCAGCCGCTCCAGGCCGTGCAGCAGGATGGGCTTGCACTCGCGGGGCCCGACGTACCCGATGATTCCGCACACGGTTCGCGCCTCGCTTTCTGTCGTCCCGTCCGCCGCTCGACGTGGATGCTGTCTCCGAGTCTCGACCCGCGGCGGCCCGGTGTCAACCGAGCTCTGTGCGGACGATCGCGGCGATGCTAGCACAGAGATTTCCAGCGACTTCCTCGGTCTCAGCCTCCGCGAGGACGCGTACGACGGGCTCGGTGCCCGACGGCCGCACGAGCACGCGGCCGTGGTCTCCGAGCTCGGCGTTGAGGCGTGCCACTTCCGCCTCCACGGCTTCCGTGAGCTCGCGCCGCGCGACGTGGACGCTCTCCACGACCTGCGGATGGCGCTCCATCACCGCAGCCGCCTCGGAGAGCGGCCGGCCGTCGAGCGCGCCGCAGAGGAGCACGGCGGCGACGAGCCCGTCGCCGGTGACGTGGCCGTCGAGCCAGATCAAGTGCCCGGACTGCTCCCCGCCGAGGACGCCCCCGGTTGCCCGCAGCGACTCGAGCACGTAACGGTCGCCGACCGGGGTCACGTCCACTGCAATGCCCTCGGCGGCCATCAGGCGGTGGAAACCGAGGTTCGTCATCACCGTGACCGCCACCCGCTCGACGCGCTGGGCGAGCGCGAGCACGGCCAGGATCTGGTCGCCGTCGATGAGCTCGCCGCGCTCGTCGACCGCGAGCATGCGATCGCCGTCGCCGTCGAAGGCGACGCCGAGATCCGCAGTCGCGTCGAGCACCGCGGCCGAGAGGGCGGCGAGGTCGGTGGCGCCGCACCCCACGTTGATGTTGGCCCCGTCCGGCTCGTCGTAGAGCGCGACCACCTCGGCGCCCAGGCGCCGGAGCACGCGGGGGGCGATCGCCGAGAAGGCGCCGTTCGCGCAGTCGACCGCGATCCGCAGCCCTGAGAGGTCGCGACCGAAGCGATCGACGACGAGGTCCGCGTACGCGACGCCGAGCCCGTCCACCTGCGCGACCGACCCCGACCCCGGCCCGGGCCGGTCGAGGAGTCGCTCGATCGCCGCCTCCTCGTCGTCCGCCAGCTTTCGCCCACCCTGGGCGAAGACCTTCACGCCGTTGTACTCGGGCGGGTTGTGCGAGGCGGAGACGACGACGCCGAGCCCTTCGGCGAGCAGGGCGACGGCCGGTGTGGGCAGCACGCCGCCGAGCACCGCGGCACCGCCGCCGTCCGCGATCCCACGGGCGAGAGCCGACTCGAGCTCCGGTCCTGAGCCGCGGGTGTCGCGACCGACGAGCACGCGGCCGCCACCGGCCCAGAGCGTCGCGGCGCGCCCGAGGCGCTCGACGATGTCGACGGTGAGCGTGTCGCCGACCACTCCGCGCACGCCGTCCGTTCCGAAGTAGCGCCGTGTCACGACCACGAGCCTACTGCCGACGGGAGCCGCTCGACACGGCAGCGACTCAGCGACGGAGCGGCCGCCGCGATGCCGCCGGCACCGCCCGAGCTGCCCGACCGCCACAGACGTTGTCGGGCACGCCACGCCTTCCTCGGCGTGGGCTCCGGCGCTAGCGCTTCGAGAACTGCGGGGCCTTGCGCGCCTTGTGCAGGCCGGCCTTCTTGCGCTCGACCTTGCGGGCGTCCCGCGTCAGGTAGCCCTCGCGCTTCAGCGACACCCGCAGCTCCGGGTCGGCGTCGACGAGAGCGCGCGCGATACCGTGCCGGATCGCCCCTGCTTGCCCCGAGGGGCCGCCACCGTGGACACGAACGCGCAGGTCGTACGTGCCGGCGGCTCCTGCCGTCTCGAGCGGCGCGAGGGCGAGGGCACGGTGCGTCGCGCGCGGGAAGTACTCCTCGAGGGTGCGTCCGTTGACCCAGGTCGTGCCGTCGCCCGGCCGCAGGATGACGCGCGCGACCGACGTCTTGCGCTTACCGGTGCCGAAGTACTGGGCGATCTCTGCCATGGAGTCCTCGATCCTAGAGCGGCAGCTGCCTCGGCTGCTGCGCCTCGTGGGGGTGATCGGGCCCGGCGTACACCTTGAGCTTGCGGAGCTGCGCGGCGGCGAGCTTGTTCTTGGGCAGCATGCCCTTGACGGCCTTGCGCAGCACCTCGGTGGGGCGACGCTCCAGCTGCTCGCGTAGCGTCCGCTCCCTGAGCCCGCCGGGGTAGCCGGAGTGCCGGCGCACCATCTTCTGGTCGAGCTTGTTGCCGGTCACGTGGATCTTCTCGGCGTTGACGACGACGACGAAGTCGCCGGTGTCGACGTGGGGCGTGTAGATCGGCTTGCCCTTCCCGCGGAGCGTGTCGGCGACGCGCGTGGCGAGACGGCCGAGGGTCTGCCCGTCGGCGTCGACGACGTACCAGTCGCGCTGGACCTCGCCCGGCTTTGCGGTCACGGTCTTCATTCGCATGGAGAGAGGGCGGCCCAACGACCGCCGGCGCCAGATGGTAGCAGTCGGTCGGCACCGACGACGGCTCCCTGGAGCCCGGTGCGGAACGCCTCGGCGCCGCCGTGCGACGGGTGCCGGACGTACGGCGCGCCCGTCGCACGGGCCGCGACGCGCCCCACCGCGACCACGCGCCGGCCGCCGGCGAGGAGCGCGACGAAGGCGATCCCGGCCCTGATCTCCTCTGTGGTCGGGGGGCGGTTCGAGATCGCGGTGCCGGGATGGGTCGGCACCACGTTCCAGAGCAGCACGTGCCCGGCGAGGCCGAGCTCGCGGAGCGCCCGTTGCACGATCGTCGCCGTCGCCTCCGCCGGGCCACGGCCGGTCAGCTGGCGCTCCGACGTGAACGGGAGCCCCGACACGCGCGCCCCGCGGTACCCGGGCGCCTCGCCGACCAGGAGCACGGGCGCGTCCTCGCGCGCCGCCAGGTAGGCGGCGAGCCGCTCCCGCAGGAGCGCGGCCCGCGGCCCCTCGGCGTACTGGTTGAACGTCCCGCCGATGCGGGTCGCGGCGATCCGGTCGACGAGCGCGCGCACGCTTCGAGTGTGACGAGGCGTGGCGGGGCGCGCTACGATGGGCCGAGCGAACGGGGAGCTCGGGTGACCGGGCTGAGAGGGCGGCTGCTGCGCCGCCGACCCGCGAACCTGACCTGGGTAATGCCAGCGGAGGGAGCGCGTGCAGGATCCGGAGATCGTCGTCGTCGCCGCAGGAGAGGGCCCTGACGTGGCTGCCCTGTTGCCGCGCGGCGCCACCGTGATCGCAGCCGACGGTGGTGTCGAGCGGGCGCTGGCGCTCGGCCTGGACGTCGCGCTCGTCGTCGGCGACCTCGACTCCGCCGGCCCGACGGCGGTGGCGGCCGCCGAGCGTGCTGGTGCGGTGGTCGTTCGCCATCCGGTCGACAAGGACGCGACCGACCTCGAGCTTGCGCTGCTGGAAGCGGCCGGCCGCCGACCGGTGCGGCTGGTGGTGGTGGCGAGCGCCGGCGGCCGCCTCGACCACCTGCTCTCGTCGCTGCACGTGCTCGGGGCCGAGGCGCTGTCGGCGATCGAGGTGGATGCCGTCTTGGGCGACGCCGTCGTCCACGTC
>JAOUEK010000123.1 GCA_029858755.1 Thermoleophilia bacterium | reverse complement strand
CCTTCTTCACGTACTGCTTCGTGATCGTGTCCTTCACGGGCGCCTCGCCCTCGGCGGGAGCGGGCCCGACCGGGAAGGGGAGCTCCACCTCGTCGGTGATGCGGGCGAGGAGCAGCTCCCGCTTGCGCGACTTCAGCTCCTTCGAGTCCTGCTCCGCGTCGGTCAGCGCCTGCAGGTCGCGCTCGAAGCCGGCGCGGACGGCCGACTCCACCGCCGCCAGGCGCTGCTGCTCGAGCAGCACCTGGAGGCCGTTGCGCAGCTGCTGCTCGCGCAGGATGTCCTCCTCGGTCGAGTCGAGCCCGATCGCCGGGGCCAGCTCGGTGAGCAGCTCGTCGACAGCGCCCTGCGCCTCGCGCAGGCCGTGCTCGGTGATCGCGCGGGCGACGCGGTCGTGATGCTCCGCCGCGAGTGCCGCGTTCAGCTCGACGTCGATCCACTTCGGCTTGCCGACCTGACGGCGGAGGTCGTCGATCGCGTCGCAGATGCGCCCGATCTCGCCGTGGGCGAGCTCGAACGCCTCCAGGATCGCCTCCTCGGGCACCTGCGAGGCACCCGCCTCGACCATCGTCAGCGCGTCTCGCGTGCCGACGACGATGAGGTCGAGCGTGGCGTCCGCCGAGGTCTCCTCGAACGTCGGGTTGACGACCAGTTGGCCGTCGACCAGCGCGACGCGGACGGCACCGACCGGCCCGAGGAACGGCAGCGGCGAGACTGCGAGCGCCGCGGACGCGCCGTTGATGCAGAGGATGTCGTGCGGCACGACGAGGTCTGCCGAGAGCACGGTGCAGATCACCTGCACCTCGTTCTTGAACCCCGTCGGCCAGAGCGGCCTGATCGGCCGGTCGATCATGCGCGCCGTCAGGGTGGCCCGCTCGGTGGCGCGCCCCTCGCGCTTGAAGAAGCCGCCGGGGATCTTCCCGGCGGCGTACATCCGCTCCTCCACGTCGATCGTCAACGGGAAGAAGTCCGCGTCGGGGCGCGAGTCGTGCCGACCGACGGCGGTGGCGAGGATCATCGTGTCCCCGCTGCGGACGGCGACTGCGCCGTCTGCCTGCTTGGCGAGCTTGCCCGTCTCGAACGTGATCTCTCGACCACCGATGTCGACGGACACCGTGGCTTCCAGCCCGGTGGTGATGCTCATCTGGGTATCCCTTCACTCTCCGTTCTCTGCGGAAGGTGGAGGTTTGAGCCAGCCTCGCGCCCGGCTCCTGCCGCTGCGCGGGGCTCGATCAAACGTCCACCTTCCACCCGTCCAAGGAGCCGGTGCCTATCGGCGGAGCCCGAGCTCCTTGATGAGGGCCCGGTAGCCCTCGAGATCCTTCCGCTGCAGGTAGTCCAGGAAGCGCCGGCGGCGCCCGACGAGCTTCAGCAGCCCCCGACGGGAATAGTGATCCTTGGGGTGGGTGCGGAGGTGCTCGGTGAGGTCGTTGATGCGACGCGTGAGCATCGCGATCTGCACCTCGGGGGAGCCGGTGTCCTGCGCGGTGCGCCCGTGCTTCCCGATCAGCTCCTGCTTCGCTTCCTTGGTGAGAGCCATCTGTCTCCTTTCGCTGCGACTCCGCGATCCCCGCACGGCGTGAAGGAAGGACACGGCCGGCCGAGATCGCGGTCGTCGCAAGGGTAGCAGCCGCCCTTTCCGCCTGTGACACAGTTCACGTGTCGTGCGCCGTGTGCTCCCCCTGCTCAGGCTCGCCAACCCCCTCGTGCGAGGGGTGCTCGCCTCCCCGGGCCGGCGGGTGCTCGACCGAGCCCTGCTCGTGCTCGACTATCGGGGTCGCCGCACAGGGCGCCGCTTCCGCATCCCCGTGATGTACGCGCGTGACGGAGACCGGGTGCTCGTCCTCGCTGCCCGTCCCGAGGCGAAGCAGTGGTGGCGCACGTTCCGCGGCGGCGCCCCCGCCACGCTGACGATCGCCGGCCGCACGCTTCGGGCCGACGGCGAGCTCCTCGCCGGCGCCGAGAAGCACGACGCGCTGCGTACGTACCTCGCCCGCTTTCCGCGAAGCGGCCACGCGCTCGGAGCGGCCGCGGACGGGCGCCCCGAGGAGCTCCACCGCGCGGCGACGCGGGTCGCAATCGTCGCCTTCGCGCCGCGGGCGCGCGACCGCCGGGCCGACGTGGAGGCGGCGTGAGCCTCCCCGCCGGTGTCGCCGCCGGGCATCCCGCGACGGCCGAGGCCGGTGCGGAGATCCTGGCCGACGGGGGCACCGCCGCCGACGCGGCGGTCGCCATGTGCCTCGCCTCGTGCGTCGGCGAGGCGGTGATGACGGGGCTGCTCGGAGGCGGCCACGCGCTGTGGTGGGACGGCAGCCGGGCGGGGCTGCTCGACTGCTTCGTCGCGGTGCCCGCGCGGGTTGGTGAGATGCGCGACCTCCCGATCGACTTCGGCGAGGCTCACGTCCACTACACGGTGGGCGCCGCCTCCTGTGGCGTGCCCGGCATCCCCGCAGGGCTGGCCGAGCTCCACGAGGCCGGAGGGCGCTTGCCGTGGGCACGCGTCGTCGAGCCTGCGCTCGGGCTCGCCCGCCGGGGCGTGGTGCTCCCCCCGAGGCACGCGGCGTGCCTCGCGATGCTCGAGCCCGCGTTTGCCACCGGACGCGGCGCAGCGCTGTACGCGCCGTCCGGCACCCTGCTCGGCCAGGGGGACGTGCTGATCCAACCGGGGCTGGTGGACGCGCTCGAGTGCCTCGCTGCCGAGGGGCCGCGTTCCGCCTACCGCGGGTCGATCGCCGACGCGCTGCTCCGCGTCGACGGTGTGACGCTGACGTGGGATGATCTGGGGTCGTACGAGGCCCTGTGGCGGGACCCGGCACGCGAGGAGTGGCACGGGCTCACGGTGCTCACCCGCGCAGGGCTGTCGGGCGTGCCGGAGGCTCTGGGGCGCCTGCCCCGGCTCGCCGGCCGCTCGGAGACCGAGCGCGTGCTGGCACTGGCCGTCGCCCTCGAAGGCGGCGACGGGGACGGTCATACGACGAACGTCGTCGCCGTCGACGGCGCGGGACGCGTGTGCGTGCTCACGACCAGCCTCGGCCTCGGCGCCGGGGCGTGGACGCCGTGGTTCGACCTGCACCTCAACTCGATGCTGGGCGAGACCGACCTCGCCGTCGGAGGCCTCGTCCCGGGCGAGAGAATGGAGTCGATGATGGCGCCGACCATCGCCTTCGACGACGACGGGCCGGTGCTCGCGATCGGATCCGCCGGAGGCACGAGGCTCCGCACCGCCCTCGTCTCGGTGCTCGCCGGCGTGCTGGACGAGGGCCTCGGAGTGCAGGCGGCGATCGAGCGCCCTCGCCTGCACACGTCCGCGGGCACGGTTCACGTCGAGCCCGGCGTGGACGAGGCCGCCATCGAGCAGCTCGAGAGGCAGGGTCGCACGGTCGTGCGCTGGCCGGCGCTCCACCACTTCTTCGGCGGGGTCAGCTGCATCGGACGCGATGGCGCAGCAGGCGACCCACGACGCAACGGCCTCGGGATCCTGGCCTGACGGCAGCGGTGCGTAGCGGCGGGGTGAAGCTGAGGCACCCACCGCGTCACCTCTCAGCCCGTCACCCGGGGGTCGGGCTTCGAGCCTGCCCCGGCTCTTCTCAGCCTGGCTCCGCCGTCACACGGGTCGCATCGCCGCTCGCGTGGCCTCGACGTCGCGCCCGATCTGTGCGACGAGCTCCTCTTCCGAGGCGAAGACCGCCTGGTCGCGCAGGCGCTGCCACAGCTGGATCACGAGCCGCGTGCCGTAGAGATCGCCTGCGAAGTCGAGCAGGAACGGCTCGACCCGGCGCTCGGTGCCGCCGTAGTGTGGGTTGGTGCCGACCGACACGGCAGCACGGTGGTCGAGCGCGAAGCCGGCGTAGACGCCGTCGCCCGGCCAGATCAGCGACGCGTCGAGGGCGATGTTCGCCGTCGGATAGCCGAGCGTGCCGCCCCGCTGATCCCCCCTCACGACGACGCCGTCGACCTCGTACGGGCGCCCGAGCAACGTGGCCGCGGTCGCGACGTCACCGGCAGCGAGCGCGGCGCGGATCCCCGTCGACGAGACGCCCTCGACCACGTCGACCGGGAGCACGCGCAGCCCCCGCTGCTCGAGCAGCTCGAGGTCGCCACGGCGCCGCCGCCCGAAGCGGAAGTCGGCGCCCGCCGCAACCGCCTCGGCACCGATGCCGAGCAGGTACCGCTCGCAGAACTCCTCGGGCTCCAGCTGCTGCAGCTCCGGCGTGAAGGAGACCACGAGCGTGGCCTCGACGCCGGCCTCGGCGAGCAGCTCCAACCGACGCTCGAGCGTCGAGATCATCTCCACACGGTTGCCGAGCGCGACCCGGGGATGCGGATCGAAGGTGATCGCCGTCGCTGCCAGGCCGGTGTCGATCGCCGCCCTGATCACCGCGAGATGGCCGCGGTGCACGCCGTCGAAGGTGCCGATGGCCACGGCCCGCGGCTGCCGCTCGAGCTGACTCGGCGCGTGGGCGACCCTCACGATGCGTCCACCCCGGGCGAGCGGCCCGGTTGACGTGGGGACAGTCCCCGGACGGGGACTGTCCCCAAGCGCGCCAGGGCGTGCTCGAGTGGGATCACCCGTTCGGGGTCGGCCTCCTCGACGCGGAAGGGGCCGATCTCGGTGCGCCGTAGCGACGTGCAATGGCCGCCGAGCGCGTCGGCGAGTGCGCGGACGTAGGTGCCCGAGCCGACGAGGAGCTCGAGGGTCGCCGTGTGCCCGTCATGGGCGCGCAGGACGAGCTCGTGCACCCGCATCGCCCGCACGGGCATCTCCACGGCCACCCCGCGTCGGTGCAGCCGATACGCGCGCTCGCCGTCGACCTTCACGGCTGACGCCGCCGGCACCGGCAGCTCGACCGTGCCGCGCAGCCGCGCGAGCGCGTCCTGCAGCTCGTCGGCGTCGGGCGGGTCGTGCTCGTCGAGGGAGTCGCCCTCGGGATCGCCCGTCGTCGTCCGGCAGGAGAGGTCGATCGTCGTCTCGTAGCGCTTGTCGAGGCGCATGAACCGTTCCTGGATGCGGGTCGCCCGGCCCGAGAGCAGGATCAACAGGCCGCTCGCGAAGGGGTCGAGGGTGCCGGCATGACCCGTCCTGGCGCCGGTGCGCGACCGTATCTGCGCGACGATCGCGAACGACGACGGCCCGGTGGGCTTGTCGACGAGGATGATCCCGGTCGGGTCGAGCGCCCGAGGGACGGCCATCAGGACGAGGCGCGCCCGTCGCGCTGCGCGTGGTACTCGTCCAGCACGATCCGTGTGATCTCGGCCAACTCGAGGTCCGATGAGAAGCCCGCAGCCTGCCGGTGCCCACCCCCTCCGAACCGGCGCGCGATCGCGGAGACGTCGAGCTCGTCGAGCGCGGAGCGCAGTGAGGCTTTCCGCCGCGGGCCATCCTCGCGCGGCGGCTCGCGCACGAGCACCGCGAGCTCCGCCCCTTCGACGGCACGGAGGTAGTCGATGATGCCCTCGGAGTACGGCTCGACGGCGCCGGCGTCGTCGAAGTCGCTCCGCACCAGGCTGGAGACGACGACCCGGCCTCCCTCGTGCACCGTGGCGTGCTCCAGGGCCCGGGCGAGCAGCTTCAGCTTCGCGAACTCCATCGACTCGTAGACGCCCTGGAAGACCTTGTGCAGGTCGGCCCCGGCCTCGACCAGGTCGGCGGCCAGGCGCAGCGTGTGCGGCGTGGTGCTCTGGTACTGGAAGCGCCCGGTGTCGGTGACGATCGCCGTGTACAGGGCCTCGGCGAGCTCGGGGTCGAGGGCGACGCCGAGCGGTCCGAGCAGGTCGGCCAGCAGCTCACCCGTCGACGACACGTCCGCAACCACGAGGTTGACGTCGGCGAAGCGGGTGTTGTCGTGATGATGGTCGATGTTGACGGACAGCGGCACGGACGGAAGCAGCCCGGGGTCGCCGATCCGGCTCTCCTGAGCGCAGTCGACGGCGACGAGCACGCGTGTCGCGTGGTCGCTGGGCCGCTCACGCAGCAGGCCGCGCTCCGTCAGCGACAGGAAGCGGAACTCGACCGGCAACGGCGTCGCTCCGGCGAGGAGCATCACGCTGTCCTTGTCGAGCGCGTCGAGCACGAGCTGCATCGCGAGCAGCGAGCCGAGCGCGTCGCCGTCCGGGTTCTCGTGCGACGTGACGAGAAAGCGGTCGTGACCGCGGAGCGCGGCGACCACCGCATCGATGTCAGCCTGGACGCTCATCCGCCTCGCCCTCGGGGGCGAGCTCGTCGATCAGCTTCGACATGCGCACGCCCCGCTCGATCGCGGCATCGTAGGCGAAGCGCAGCTGAGGCGTGCGGCGGACGTGCAACTCCAGGTTGACACGGGCCTGCAGCACCCCGCTGGCGTGCTCGAGCGCTTCCAGCGTCTGCAGGCGCTCGCTCTCCGTGCCGAGCACGGTCACCCAC
>JAOUEK010000122.1 GCA_029858755.1 Thermoleophilia bacterium | reverse complement strand
GGCGCTCAAGAAGGTCGTGCCCGCGGAATGGGGTCACTACCTCATCTCGCGGCTGTTGCCCGCCAACCTCGCGCGGCCACCGGTCGCCGCCGAGACCCGGGCGGCGCTGGCATCGGGATACGAAGACGACATCCGGCGGCTCGAGAAGCGAATCGGCCGCGACCTCGCGACCTGGTTGAGCTGAGTCTCGCCGCGTCGGCGAGCCGTATCGTCCGCCTCCGGCGAGCGCGACGCCTTCCGCAGCCGACATGCGGCCTCGTCGGCTGCCTCAGGCTCGCCCGTGCGGACGGCACGTCGCCAGCCGAGCATCTCAGCGACGAGGATCGGGCCCGAGCCCCGGCAGCGGGTGTCTCGCTGCTCACGCATCCACCCGCAACGGTGGTGCAGGCGGACGCTCCGTAGACTCGCATCAGTGCCGCTCTACCTGACCGAGGGCGACGTCGCGCAGCTCGCCGAGCCGGCCGACGCCGTGCCCGTGATCGAGGCGTGCTTCCGGCGCATGGCCGCCGGTGCCGTGGAGGTGATGCCACGGCGGCGCTTCCCCGTCGACGGGGGCGCCTTCGCGGTGATGGCGGCTGCGGATCGCGACCTGGGCGTCGCCGGCCTCAAGAGCTACACGGTCGTGGACGGTGAGGCGGCGTTCGTCGTCTGCCTCTTCGAGCTCGAGGTCGGCGCGCTGCAGGCCGTGATCGAGGCCGACAGGCTCGGCTGGCTGCGCACGGGCGCGGCGAGCGGGGTCGCTGCCGCGCACCTCGCACGCCGGGACGCTGCCTCCGTCGGGGTGATCGGCTGCGGCTGGCAGGCGGCATCGCAGCTCGCCGCCATCCGGGCCGCCGTGCCGACCATCGAGCGCTCGGTCGCGTGGTGCCGCTCACCCGACCGTCTCGCCTCCTTCTGCGACGCGCACGGCGCCGTCGCCGCCGACGGCCCGCAGCAGGCAGCGGCGTGCGACGTGGTCGTCACCGCCACCACCTCGAAGGATCCGGTGCTCCGGGGCGACTGGCTGCGCGACGGGACGCTCGTCTGCGCGATCGGCGCCAACGACCCGCGGGCTCGCGAGCTCGACGCGCAGGTGATTGCCCGCGCCTCTTTCGTGTGCTGCGACTCGATCGAGGACGCGAGGATCGAGTCGGGCGACCTGATCGACCCGATCGCCGCCGGGCAGCTCGACTGGCTCGAGGTGCACGAGCTGCACGAGGTGGTCGCGGGCGACCTCGCCGGGCGCGAGTCGGATGCCGACGTCGTGCTGTTCAAGTCGAACGGCATCGCCGCGTGGGACCTCGCGATGGCTCACGAGCTCGTGCGCCGCGCGCGCGAGCGCGGCGTCGGCCGCGAGCTGTAGAGGCGAGGGGGTGCCTCGCCCTCGGCCTCGGGGCTCGTCGGTCTAGGTACCGGCGTCGCCCGCGACCGACGCCTTGGTGGCCTCGACCATGTCCTCGCCGACGGCGTGCACGATCTCGGGTCGGTCGAGCAGGCGCGCACGCTGCTGCGGCGACTGCAGGCGGTTGACGACGTACTTGTCCTCCATGATCTCCTCCAGCGACCGTCCGCGATCGTGCTCGCGGATCACGTACTGCGCCACCCGCTCCTCGCCGGTGGAGCGCTGGAAGAGGAAGGAGAACATGTCCTTGAGGGCCATCGCTTTCGATTCTATCCTGCGGGAATGAGGCGCCCGTCACGGGAGGGTCGTTTTGCCGAGCGCACGCTGGTCGGTGTCGACGACGCGGGCGAGGAGGAGCGGATCGCGATCTGGATCGACCGGCGGCCCGGAGCGCTGTGGGTGGTGGGGCGCTCGGTGAACGCGAACCTCCGGCCGAGCGACGAGCCGCGGCCGGAGGACACCGTGTTCGAGGGCTACGAGCTCGACGACGCCCTCGCCCGTGCGAACGACGCGCTCGAGGACGACGTACGCGTGCTCGAGGAGGAGGGGCGCGAGGTGGACGCGCGGCCGTTCACCCGCAAGGAGGTGCTCCCCGCCCTCGAGCGCTGGTTCTTCGGCCGCTGACCTGCCCTACCGTCCGGCGACCGTGGACACGTAGGTCGCGATCGCCTCGATCTGATCTCTCGTGAGGCGCCGCGAGAAGGACGGCATCGTGATGCCGCCGTTGCTGACCTGGGCCACCACACGGTCCTTCGACGGCCTCGCCTCGTCGAGGTTCGGCCCGACGCTCCCCGAAGCGCCGGCGTCCGCGAGCGCGTGGCAGCCGGCGCACCCGACCGTCATGAAGAGCCGCTTACCCTCCGCCATCGGGTCCGTCGGCGGGGTCGAGGGCGGAGGCTCCGTCGGCGGAGGCGTCGTCCCGCCTCCGGGTCGGCTCACCACCTCGCAGTCGCGTGCGACCACGTCCGCGGCGTCCGCCTTCACGGTGTCCCTCCCGGGCCCGCAGAGCACGCGATCCTTTCCCGCGCCCGGGACGATCGTGTCGTTGCCGGCCCCGCCCTCGAGCCGGTCGCTCCCCGCGTTGCCCTGGAGCACGTCGTTGCCCGGCCCGCCGAGCAGCCGGTCGTTGCCGGCCTGGCCGAAGATGCGATCCGTGCCCGGTCCCCCGCTCAGGACGTCGTTGCCGGCCCCGCCGAAGATCCGGTCGTTCCCGCCCTTGCCCGTGATGCGGTCGGGCTTGGCGGTGCCGCGCAGGACGTCGTTCCGCGCCGTCCCGTTGATCACTGCGGCCAGCGCGACCGAGGCGAGGGCGAGCGAGAGCACGCCCAAGAGTGCGAGCGGGAGCCGGCGCATCCCCTTCATCCTTCCCGGTCCGGAGGGGTCTGCGCAACGGCGGTGCGGGTCAGGCGTCTTCCGGCCACTCGAGGTTGGCGTCGGGGATCGGGTCGCCGTGTGGGTCGCGGGTCGGGTACCCGAGGGCCTCGTCGATACGGGCCTCGAGCTCCTCGGAGATGCCGTGCTCGAGCCGGTCGGCTTCGTCGTGGACGTCGGCGACGTCGATGCCGAGGGTTTCCGCCAGGTACAGCTCGAGCAGCCGATGGTGCCGGATCACCTCGATCGCCACGCGCTCGCCCGCGGGCGTCACGGCGACACCGCGGTACGGCGCATGCTCCGCCAGGCCGAGCGCCGCGAGCTTCTTCACCATCGCACTTGCGGAGGCCGGCGAGACACCCATCTTCCGGGCGAGCGCCGTCGTCGTCACCCGCGTCTCCCCGTCGGCGAGCCGGTAGATCTCGCGCAGGTAGTCCTGGATCGCGTCGCTCAGGGGGACCCGTGCCATCGACGGAGGGTATCTCCGGCTGCCGGTTGCCGCGGCCGCGGCCGCGGAGGCGGTGGTACGGTCAGCTGCCTGGTGAAGATCCGCGTCGGACACAGCCCGGACCCCGACGACGCCTTCATGTACTGGGCGCTGACGACCGACCTCGTCGACACGCGCGGGTTCGAGTTCGAGCAGGTGCTCGCGGACATCTCGACACTCAACCAGTGGGCGCGGGCCGCGCGGCTCGAGGTGACGGCGCTCTCGCTCGCCGCGTACCCCTTCGTCCAGCAGGACTACGCGCTCCTGCCTCATGGTGCGAGCATCGGCTCCGGCTACGGGCCGATCGTCGTCGCGCGCGAGCCGCTCGACCCCGAGTCGCTCCCCGGCCGCGAGATCGTCGTGCCCGGCGCGATGACGACCGCGTTCCTCGCCCTCCGGCTCGTGATCGGCGACTTCCCCTACCGCGAGCTCCCGTTCGACGAGATCCCCGACGAGGTGAGCTCGGGCCGCGCCGACATCGGGCTGCTGATCCACGAGGGGCAGCTGACCTTCGACAGCTTCGGGTTGCAGAAGGTGCTCGACCTCGGCGAGTGGTGGCTGCTCGAGACGGGCCTGCCGCTGCCGCTCGGCGTCAACGTCGCGCGCCGCGACGTGGAGCGTCTCCACGACCTGTCGGCCGTGCTCCGCGAGGCGATCCAGGCGGGGCTCGACAACCGTGAAGACGCGCTCGAGTACGCCCTTCGTTTCGGGCGCGGGATCGACGCCGTCGTCGCCGACCGCTTCGTCGCCATGTACGTCAACGAGCTGACGCGCGACTACGGGGACGAGGGGCGGACCGCCGTCCGGGAGCTGCTCCGCCGGGGCGAGGCGATCGGCGCCTTCCCCGGACACGTCGAGCTCGACTTCGTCCAGTAGCTCGCTCGCGCGAATCCCCGATGGCGTCGCTGGCGCGGCAGCACGACCGCGATCCGTCGGCCGTCTCGCGGCTCTCCGTCGACGCCGTTCGGCCGCGCGGTACCGTCCCGCCATGACGCAGGAGGAAGGAGTGAGGCGGGCCGTCGTCGTCTCCGCCGTGCGCACGCCGATCGGGCGCTACGGCGGCGCCCTCTCGGGCGTCCGCCCCGACGACCTGGCCGCGCACGCGATCGCGGCGGCGGTGGAGCGGAGCGGCGTCGACCGCGAGGAGATCGAGGACGCCTTCGTCGGCTGCGCCAACCAGGCAGGGGAGGACAACCGCAATGTCGCACGGATGGCGGTGCTGCTCGCGGGGCTCCCCGAGACCGTCGCCGGCGTCACGGTCAACCGGCTGTGCGCCTCAGGGTTGACGGCCGTCGTCTCCGCCTGCCACACGGTGCTCGCCGGCGACGCCGACGTGGTCGTCGCCGGCGGCGTCGAGTCGATGAGCCGCGCGCCGCTCGTGACGGGGAAGCCGGACGCTGCGTTCCCGCGGGGCGACCGCACGCTGTGGGACACCACGCTCGGGTGGCGCTTCCCGAACCCCCGGCTGGAGGAGCTGTTCCCGCTCGAGTCGATGGGTGAGACGGGCGAGAACGTCGCCGAGCGGTGGAGCGTGACCCGGGACGACCAGGACGCCTTCGCGCTCCGCTCGCAGCAGCGCTGGGCGGCGGCACAGGCCGACGGCCGGTTCGCCGACGAGATCGTCCCGGTGGGCGACGTCGCCGTCGACGAGCACCCGCGGCCGGACACCACGCTGGAGCGGCTCACGACGCTGCGCCCGGCGTTCCGCGACGGCGGCACGGTCACGGCCGGCAACGCCAGCGGCATCAACGACGGCGCCGCCGCGCTCGTGATCACGAGCGAGCGGCGGGCGCGGGAGCTCGGCGTCGAGCCCCTCGGCGCCTTCGTCGGCTCCGCGGTGGCGGGTGTCGACCCGCGGGTGATGGGGATCGGCCCGACCCCGGCCGTGCGGAAGCTGCTCGCGCGCACGGGCGTCGGCGTCGACCAGCTCGACCTGGTCGAGCTGAACGAGGCCTTCGCGTCGCAGTCGCTCGCCGTGATCCGCGAGCTCGGGTTGGACGAGGATCGCGTCAACGTCAACGGCGGCGCGATCGCCCTCGGGCACCCGCTCGGCATGAGCGGCGCCCGTCTCGTCGTGTCGCTGCTGCACGAGCTGCGCCGCCGCGGCATGCGCTACGGGCTGGCAACGCTCTGCGTCGGCGTGGGCCAGGGGCAGGCCGCCCTCTTCGAGCGGGCATGACCACGAAGCTGGACAGGCGGCTCGACGAGGTGTACGCGATCGGCGGCGGGCCGGGCGCGAACCGCGTCGGGTACTCGGCGGAGGAGGACGCGGCCCACGCGCTCGTGGCCGGGTGGATGGCCGAGGCAGGGCTCGAGGTCGAGGTCGATCCCGACGGCAACCTCGTCGGCCGGCTGTGGGGCGACGAGCAGAACCGCCCGGAAGTCTGGGCCGGCTCGCATCTCGACTCGGTGCCGGAAGGCGGGCGCCTGGACGGGCCGCTCGGCGTCCTCGGCGCGCTCGAGGCGGTGGAGCGGCTCGGCCGCCGACGGCGGACGCTCGCCGTCGTCGCGTTCCGGGACGAGGAGCGCGGCTGCGCCGGGAGCAAGGCCCGCGTCGCGCGCGGAGCGCTCCCAGGCTCCTTCCTCGAGCTGCATCACGAGCAGGGTCCGCGCCTCGCGGCGCTCGACGCGCCGCTGGCCGTGGTCACCGGCATCGTCGGCTACAAGCGAGCGGAGCGGGTCGTCGACGGGCGCCCCGGCCATGCCGGGACGACGGCGATGGAGGGACGCGACGACGCGCTCGTCCTTGCGGCCGAGGAGATCCTGCGCATTCGCGACGTCGCCCTCGCGATCCCGGGCTCGGTCGCGACCGTCGGGCAGATCACAGCCGAGCCCGGGGCCGCCAACGTGATCCCTGGCCGCGTGCGGTTCACCATCGACGCACGGGCCCCTGACGAGGCGCGCCTGGCGCGACTCCTGCGGGAGCTCGGCGCCGACGCCTCCGGCGCGACCCCACCGGTCGCCTTCGCAGGGCCTGCCGTCGACGCGTTGCGGGGCGCGCTCGAGTCGCGCGGGCTGCCGCTCGCCGAGCTGGCCTCGGGCGCCGGCCACGACGCGGGGGTGCTGGCGCGCGCCGGCGTCGATGCGGCGATGCTCTTCGTCCGGGCCCTGAACGGCGGCGTCAGCCACTCACCCGACGAGGCGTCCTCTCCCGAGGACGTCGCCCTCGCCGTCGAC
>JAOUEK010000121.1 GCA_029858755.1 Thermoleophilia bacterium | reverse complement strand
CGCCTCGGCGGTGCTCGCCGACCGCTACATCCAGGACCGCCACCTGCCGGACAAGGCGATCGACCTGATCGACGAGGCTGGGTCGCGCCTGCGCATCCGCACGATGTCGGCGCCGCCGCGCTGGCGCGAGCTCGAGGACGAGATCGAGAAGGTGCGCTCCGACAAGGAGGCAGCGATCGAGGCGCAGGAGTTCGAGAAGGCGGCGTCGCTGCGCGACAAGGAGCGCAAGCTCACGCAGAAGCGCAAGGAGCTCGAGGAGAACTGGCGCAACGAGGCCGACGAGGAGCAGCCCGAGGTGGGCGAGGACGACATCGCCGACGTCGTCTCCATGTGGACGGGCATCCCGGTGTTCAAGCTGACCGAGGCCGAGTCCCAGAAGCTGATGCGCATGGAGGGCGAGCTGCACAAGCGCGTGATCGGCCAGGAGCAGGCGATCGTCGCCGTCTCCAAGGCGATCCGCCGCGCCCGCGCCGGGATCAAGGACCCGAAACGGCCGACCGGCTCCTTCATCTTCCTCGGGCCCTCGGGCGTGGGGAAGACGGAGCTCGCGCGGACGCTCGCCGAGTTCCTGTTCGGCGACGAGGACGCGATGATCCAGGTCGACATGTCGGAGTACATGGAGAAGCACTCCGTGTCCCGGCTCGTCGGCTCGCCGCCCGGCTACGTCGGCTACGACGAGGGCGGCCAGCTCACGGAGTCCGTGCGCCGCAAGCCGTACTCGGTGCTGCTGCTCGACGAGATCGAGAAGGCGCACCCGGACGTGTTCAACATCCTCCTGCAGATCCTGGAGGACGGGAAGCTGACCGACGCCCAGGGGCGCAAGGTCGACTTCCGCAACACGATCGTGATCATGACCTCGAACATCGGCGCCGCCCAGATCTCGAAGAACCTCTCGCTCGGCTTCAACCTCGGCGAGGAGCAGGGCCTCAGCTACGAGGACATGAAGGGCCGCGTGATGGCGGAGCTGAAGAAGGTGTTCCGGCCCGAGCTGCTCAACCGGATCGACGAGATCATCGTCTTCCACAAGCTGGAGCGCGAGGAGATCCTGCAGATCGTCGACCTGATGATGAAGCGGCTGCGCGACCAGATGACGATCCACGGCGCCGCCATCGAGCTGACCGCCGACGCGAAGGAGCTGCTCGTCGAGGAGGGCTACGACCCGGCGATGGGCGCCCGCCCGCTGCGCCGCGCGATCCAACGGCTGATCGAGGACCCGCTCGCCGACTTCGTGCTCGGTCGCGAGCTCTCCGAGGGCTCGACGATCGTCGTCGACCGCCGCGCCGATCCCGGCCCCGACGACTCGAAGGTCGAGATCAAGATCGTCGATGGCCCGCCCGTGCCGGCGGTCGTGGGTGCGGCGGATGACGGCGAGCCCGACGCCGGGCAGCCGGCCGACGCGCCGACCGACGCCGAGTAGCCGAGCGCTGCCGAGCCCTTCCTGCCGGCTCGCGCCGCCGGACGAGTAGCGTCGGGTGATGCACGACGCGATCGTCGTCGGCTCGGGGCCCAACGGCCTGGCTGCCGCGATCACCCTCGCTCGCGCGGGCCGCTCGGTGCTCGTGCTGGAGGGGCGCGAGGCGGTCGGCGGCGGCCTGCGCACGGAGGAGCTGACCCTGCCCGGCTTCCGGCACGACACGTGCGCCGCGGTGCACCCGCTCGGCTTGGCCTCGCCGTTCATGCGCTCGGTGCCGCTCGAGCAGCACGGCGTGGCATGGATCCAGCCTCCGGTGCCGCTCGCCCACCCGCTCGACGACGGTAGTGCGGTGCTGCTGGAGCGCTCACTGCCGGAGACGGCGGAGGGGCTGGGCGAGGACGGTGCGGCCTGGCGCCGCCTCTTCTCGCCGCTCCTCGCCGGAGTCGACGGCCTGCTCGAGGGGATCCTCGCTCCCGTGCTGCCGCCCCGGCGCCCGGTGCAGACGGCCCGCTTCGGGCGCGAGGCGCTGCGGTCGGCCGAGGGGCTCGCCTGCGGAACCTTCTCCGGCGAACGGGCGCGGGCCCTGTTCGCGGGGAACGCCGCACACTCGACGCTCCCACTCGACGCGGCGGCGAGCGCGTCGTTCGGGCTCGTGCTCGCGCTCCTCGGGCATGCGGTGGGCTGGCCGATCGCTCGCGGCGGCTCGCAGGCGGTGGCCGACGCACTGACCTCGATCCTGCGCGCCCTCGGCGGCGACGTCGAGACCGGCCACCCCGTCGCGTCGCTCGACAGCCTCGTAACTGATCGTCACAAGGGCGAGCGGCTCGTGCTGCTCGACGTGACGCCGCGGCAGCTGCTCGGGCTGGCGGGCGACCGGCTGCCGTCCCGGTACCTGCGGGCGCTCGACCGGTATCGCTACGGCCCCGGCGTGGTCAAGGTCGACTACGCGCTCTCGGGGCCGATGCCGTGGCGAGCGGCGGAGTGCTCCCGGGCCGCGACCATCCACCTCGGCGGCACCCTCGAGGAGATCGCCGCTGCCGAGAAGGCGGTCGCCCGCGGCGGGAATCCCGAGCGACCGTACGTGCTCGTCGTGCAGCAGAGCCTGTTCGACGAGACGCGTGCTCCTGCCGGGAAGCACACGCTGTGGGCGTACACCCACGTCCCCAACGGCTCGCCGGCGGCGGAGGCGACGGTGGCGGCGATCGAGTCGCAGCTCGAGCGCTTCGCGCCCGGCTTCCGGGAGCTCGTGCTCGGGCGCAGCGTGCTGGGCCCGGCGGCACTGGAGGCCCGGAACCCGAACTACGTCGGCGGCGACATCAACGGCGGCAGCGCCGAGCTGCGCCAGCTCTTTGCGCGCCCGGTCGCGCGTCCGACCCCCTACCGAACGCCGCTCGACGGCGTGTACCTCTGCTCGTCGTCGACGCCGCCCGGGGGCGGTGTCCACGGGATGTGCGGCTACCATGCCGCGTGCGCCGCGCTCGCGTCTCGCCGCCGCTCGCGCTGAGCGCTTCGCCGGTATCGTCGACTGCGGCATGAGCGGGGCAACGACCATCGAGCTCGGTGGCAGGATCGGCGCGTGGATGGGGGCCTTCGCCGTCGCGCCCGCCGCTGCCGCCCGGCCGGCCGCGGCAGAGATCGAGGAGCTCGGCTACGCCTGCATCTGGTACCCGGAAGGGCTGGGCACACGGGAGTCCTTCACCAACGGGGCGGTGCTGCTCGACGCCACGGAGCGGATCCGTGTCGGGAGCGGTATCGCCAACATCTGGGGGCGGGACCCGGTGGCCGCCGCCAACGGCGCCCGCGTGCTCGACGACGCGTTCGACGGCCGTTTCGTGCTCGGCCTCGGCGTCAGCCACCCGCGGCAGGTCGATCCCCGCGGTCACACGTACGCGAAGCCCGTCGCTCGGATGCGGGCCTTCCTCGACGCGATGGACGACGACCCCTTCGTCAGCCCCGACGCCACGGCCGCGCCGCGACCGCCCGTGCCGCGCGTGCTCGCGGCGCTGCGCGAGCCGATGCTCCGGCTGGCGGCGGAGAGGGCCGACGGCGCCCACACGTTCCTCGTCTCCGTGGAGCACACGCGGCGGGCTCGCGAGATCCTGGGGCCCGGGCGCGTACTGGTCGTCGAGCAGAAGGTGCTGTGGGAGCGCGATCCGACCGCGGCGCGAGCCCGCGGTCGGCAAGCGCTCGGGTGGTACCTCGACACGCCGAACTACCTCGAGAGCCTCAGGGCGCTCGGCTTCGACGACGACGATCATGCAGGCGGCGGCTCGGATCGGCTCGTGGACGCCCTCGTCGCGTGGGGCGACGAGGAGCGGATCTTCGAGCGGCTCCGCGCGCATCTCGACGCCGGGGCCGACCAGGTCGCGATCCAGCCGCTCGGCGACGACGCCGATCCCCTCGGCCTCGGCGTCCTGCGCGCGCTCGCACCGTCGATCCCCGGGCTCGGCTAGCGTCCCGCCCATGGCAGTCACGATCCGTCACACGCATCCGTCCGACTACGGTCGGGTGATCGGACGCGTCAACGTCTGGTGGGGCGGCCGGGACATGGCGCCGATGCTGCCGAAGCTCTTCTTCGTGCACTTCGAGGGCACGAGCTTCGTCGCCGAGGACGACGACGGGCAGCTGGCGGGCTTCCTCTGCGGCTTCGTCTCGCAGACCGACCCGAACGAGGCGTACATCCACTTCGTCGGCGTCGACCCGGAGCGGCGCGGCGAGGGCCTCGGGCGGGCGCTCTACGAGCGGTTCTTCGACGTCGCCCGCGAGCACGGCTGCGGCGTCGTCCGCTGCGTGACGTCGCCGCGCAACGAGGAGTCGATCGCGTTCCACACGAAGCTGGGCTTCGAGGTCGAGCGGGTCGCGGAGGACTACGACGGGCCCGGCGAGAGCCGCGCCCTGCTCGTCCGCTCGCTGGGCTGAGCCGCCAGCGCCGGGCGCCGCGTGTGCTGGTAGACGACGCGCGACTCGACGTGCGCGACCTCCGGGCGCATCGTCAGCCGGTCGAGCACGAAGTCGCGCAACGCGTCCGTGTCGGCGACGGCGACGTGCAACAGGAAGTCGTCGGCTCCGGTGACATGGAAGACCTCGATCACCTCGGGCATCGCCGCGGCCGCCTCGCGGAACGCATCCACGTGCGGGCGCGAGTGCGGCCGCACGCGGACCGCCACGATCGCCTCGAGCCCGCGCCCGAGCGCGCCGAGGTCGACCTCCGCGTGGAACCCCGTGATCACGCCGCGCGCCCGGAGCGCCCGCACCCGCTCGAGGCACGTGGACGGTGCGATCCCCACCCGCGCCGCGAGCTCCTTGTTCGACATCCGCGCGTCGTCCAGCAGGAGGGCCACGAGGGCACGGTCGATTCGGTCGAGCGGCTGGTACGGCATCGGCTTCCGAATGATATTCGATCTTCCTTTGTCTTCAACGAACAACCAGCGATGATCGTGTTATGGGAACGCATACCGAGGCCGTCCACGCCGGGCGAGGCGATCTGCGGGCGCTCGGCGTGCATGCTCCGCCGCTCGACCTCTCGAGCACGTATCCGATCCACGACCTCGAGCAGGCGGTCGAGTCGCTCGACGCGCTCGGGGCGGGCGCGGCGGAGGCGGGGAGCCCCCTCTACGCGCGCCTCCACAACCCGACCGTCCGCCGGGTCGAGCGGGCGCTCGCCGCGCTCGAGGGCACGGAGGACGCGGTCGCGTTCGGGTCGGGGATGGCTGCGCTCACCGCCTGCCTGCTCGCGGCGTGCCGGGAGCGCCGTCACGTCGTCGCGATCCGCCCGCTCTACGGCGGCTCCGACCACCTGCTCGCCTGCGGCCTGCTCGGCGTCGAGACGGCGTGGGTGGCCGACCCCGTGGGCGTCGGCGACGCGGTCCGCGCCGACACCGGCCTCGTGATCCTGGAGACGCCGCAGAACCCGACCCTCGGGCAGATAGACATCGCGGCGGTCGCCGCGGCCGCCAGGGGCGTGCCGGTGCTCGTCGACAACACGTTCGCCTCGCCGGTCCTGCAGAACCCCGCCCGTCACGGCGCCTCGCTGGTGCTGCACAGCGCGACGAAGTTCCTCGGCGGGCACGGCGACGTGGTCGCAGGGCTCGTCGCCACGACGGCCGGCTGGGCCGCGTCGCTGCGCCAGGTCCGCATCGTCACGGGGGCGCTGCTCCACCCGGTCGCCGCATACCTCCTCCACCGCAGCCTGCCGACGCTGACGCTGAGGGTGCGCGAGGCGCAGGAACGCGCGCGCGTGCTCGCGGGGCTGCTCGAGGAGCACCCTGCGGTGACGCGCGTCCTCTATCCGCGTCCCGACGGCGTGCAGCTGCGGGGCCCCGGCGCCGTCCTCTCGTTCGAGGTCGCCGGCGGGATCGAGGCGGCGGCTGCGGTGATGGCCGGCGTGCGCCTGATCACCCCCGCGGTCAGCCTCGGCGCGGTCGACACGCTCATCCAGCATCCGGCCGGTCTCACGCATCGGCTCGTCGATCCCATGGCGAAGGAAGCCCTCGGGATCACCGATGGCTTGCTGCGCCTGTCTGTCGGGCTCGAGGACGTGGACGACCTGTGGGCCGATCTCGAACAGGCCGTGACGGCGGCAACGGGGATGGGGCTGAAGGGAAGACGGCCCCGGGCGGCGGTCGTCGCGGGCTGACCCCGCGCGGCCTCAGGGCTCGCGGAGCCACCACCGGCTGACCGCCAACGGCCGGTACCCCAGGCGGCGGTTGATCGCGAGCATCGCGGCGTTCGTCTCGTCGTTGTGGGTGACGACCCGCGTGATGCCCGCTGCGGCGGCACCGGTGAGCGAGCGCTGCTTCATCAGCAGGCCGAGACCTCTGCCTCTGTGAGACCGCAGCACACCGGTGCCGCTGTTGACCGCCCGGCCCGAGACGCGATGCGCGACGAGGAACGTGGCTCCGACCACCTTGCCGTCGGCGACCGCGGCGACGCCGAGATCGCGGTCGAGATCGGGATGATCCCAGATCATACGACGCCACGATGCGAGCGTCAGGGCGTCGAAGTCGAAC
>JAOUEK010000120.1 GCA_029858755.1 Thermoleophilia bacterium | reverse complement strand
GCCCCACATCCAACGCAAGACTGTCTTTCGATCGAGCGGGCCGGTCGCGTACGACCTGACGTCGGTCCTTGCCACCGTGCTCGAGTGGTTCGGTATTCCGAAGGCACGCTGGGGCCTCGGCGAGCGAGTCCGCCACGCGCCGACCTTCGAGGGGCTCCTCCAGCTTGCGGAAGCCCGAACCGACACACCGAAGTTCTCGCTTCCCTACGACAAGAACTACCCTCGAGCCGGGCCGCCCACCGGGGCCGGAAGACCGCTTCACGGCCTCGATCACCTGATGGTTCCCCGCGCAGTGTGGGCGTTGACCGGCGGGACCCTGACCGCTCCGGAGTCGAACGCTCTGGCGGAGAAGATCATGGACGGAGCCGACGCTGCCTCTGTGCATGCGGCCTTGAAGCACCTGGCGGCGACCCATGGCTGAGAGCACTCGGCGCGGCGTCGCCCAAGCAGTCGTGCTGAGCTTCCGGCGCCTGACAACCAGGGTCTCTCTCAACGCGCGAGAAAGAACCCAATGACGCGTAACTCCGTCGCGTTTCCGATCGGTGCTGCCAGCGATCTGACGCCGCTGTTCTCCTATCAGCCATCGAGTGTCACGCTGGCCGATGGCATCGCTCACACGATCAACCAGACTCTTCTGCGCGATCTCTACTACGGCGCGTGGGCCCACGTCTGGGTGGACAAGAGCAGCCAGTGTCAGGTCACGATCGCCAGTCCGAACCCCACGGACGACCTCACGCGCTACGAGACGCAGATCCCGGCCTTCATCGCCGCTGCGAGAGCCGGGCTCGAGATCTACACCGCCAGCGCGTCCAAGCTTCCCGCAACGGGAGTCAGCTTCCTGCCCCCGTTCGGCCTGTCCATGCTGAACACGAAGTCGATTCAGCTGCTCCACTATCCGCCGACCGAGACGCTCGACTACCTGGACTATCTCTACTCCCCCACGAACCGGCGTTGGGAGAGTCTGCTCGGGTACAACGGGTTCCCCGGAGCGGAAAACACGCTGGTCGAGACGATCGTCGACCTGATTCCCATCGCCGCAGGCGGAGGCAGCGCGGGGTCGACAGCGCTCGAACCGGTGGAGAACGCCTTCGTCGCGTACGCCCAGCAGATGCTCGACGTCTACCTGCGCCCGAGCCCCAGCGGCAAGGCGACCCAGCCGATTGTTGCCTACGGTGAACCGGTACGGGCGTTCCTGGAGGCGAACTTCGACCAGTCCGAGCTTGAAGTCCTGTCGGTGATCTCACTCCGATTGATGACAGGCGGCCCGACAACGCCAGTGCTCTGCGCCAACCACCCGAGCGACTTCCTCAGCGCCGCGGGAAGACACGAAACGGCCGAGCCATCGCCCGCAGATCAGAAGTACCCGCCGCAAGATCCGAAGGCCATCCTGCTCCAGGATCTGAAGGCGGCCAGGTGGCAGACGACGATGTCACAGAACCCTGATGCCGACCCGAAGCAGACGCTGCAAGACGCATCCGACTACTGGGACCAGAACCCCGATCTGGTCGCTCAGATCTTCGCGGAGCAGATGTCCGAGTTCGAGAGTTAGCCCGGAGAGAAGATGGCCGAAACCAAGCCAAGCCTTCAGACGTTCACGCTGGCGGAGTTGGCGCAGTTCACCAAGGAAGGCGTGTACGCGACCGACGCGAGCGTCGACTTCCACCTCTTCTATGTCGGGCGCGACAACGTTCACGGGATCCTGCGCTACCTCTGGAGCCGCGTCACCGTCTCCGCCTACCTCAACATGTTCGGCTACGACGACGAAGAGCTGAACGACCTCGTCATGGCCGTCGCCGAGGACCCGCTGGCGACGGCGGTCTACACGCTCGACAAGTCACAGGCCGGCGGAGCTCACGAGAAGCGGATCCTGGCATCGGACGTCGCGAAGGATCCGCTCGCCTACAGCACGCATTTCGCGATCGGGCGGTCCGCGACGCACCAGATATCGCACACGAAGGGCGGCGTGCTCGACGGACGCGTCGGCTTCGAGGGTTCGACGAACTGGAGCACGAGCGGCGAGGGCACGTACATCGCCGGACAGACCACGCCTGGGGGGCCAGGGTACAAAGCCCAGAACAACACGCTGGCGGTCTTCACGGACTCCGACACCTGCGCTCGGTTCACCGCCGAGCTGATCGCGGAGCACCTGGTCGCCGTCGCCCAGGGCGGCACGTTGAAGGCCGGCAAGGCCAAGCCGGCGAAGGCACGCGCACCGCGGGCAAGACGCTAAAGCACGTTCGTCGAGCAGACCGTTGGCGCTACGCATCCGAGGAGAGGCCTGCCCGTTCGCCATCGAGGCAGGCCTCCCCCTCAGCCAGAGGCGACGAGCTGACTGCGATCAGCCTGCTGCCTGTGTTCGTTTGGCGCTGCGTGGAGGACGGCCCAGCGAACCTCTTCCAGAGCAGGAGGACTGCCAGGATCATCTCCTGCAGGTGCCCCGCGACGTAGCGGATCACGGTCCATCCCAAACGCCTCCCGGTTGCCGATCGGTGGCTCGCGGCCCTGATCTCGGTCGGCGCCTCCAGTGGCGTGTGTCACCTCGGCCACGTGCCCTGCGATCTCGGCGATCTCTTCTCTGTACTCCTTGATCGGAGGCAATGGACGCAGCGCAGATCCAGGAACGACGCGGATCGACGCGCGAGTGTTCCCACGTAGACCCTGCATATCGACCACTGCGTGCCAGTGCCCGGTTCTGGGAATCGTGATTCGGACAGGCGATCTTTGCGCTAGACCCCGTAGTACTGATGCTTCTGACCACGCCGGTAACGCTGGAAGTTGGTGCTGTCGAGCACCCGGACATTGGCGCCGCTCGTCAGGGTGATCTCGACAACATCGCCCGCACGGCGATGGCCCAGATCGGAATGGATGAACTTGCTCGCCACTACCGAGCAGGATGCCTGCCGTCAGGAGCGGCGCGAGGTGCGGCCCATCTCCCGAAACCTCATCTTTCCAAGAACCCAGCTTTCCTGCTCGGGAGTGAGGCGATCCCAATGGTCCTTGGCCACATGCCCCTGGCCTTGCGGCGAGGTCTGTTCGCGCCGAGACGCGGGCAGAGAACGGCGTTCGAATCCTTGCTTCCGTGAGTGCATGGCCAATGTCCCAACCGCTTGGTTGAGCCATGCGCCCGGCACGATTCGAACGTGCGACCTCTGCCTCCGCAGGGCAGCGCTCTATCCCCTGAGCTACGGGCGCGGGGGAGGGAAGTCTAGCGGCAGCCGATCGCCGGCCACGCGACTCGTCGTCGGCCGCGGCCCGCTAGAGCTGCCGGGCCGGCGCGTCACCCACGGCGAGGCTCGCATCCGGGGCTACCTCGCGGCGGACGAACGCGAGGGCCACGATCCCGTGCTCGGGATCGCGGGCGGCGCTCGTCACCCGGCCCACGACCTTGCCCTCGGACGCGAGCTCCGCGTCGCGGGCGGGCAGCTCGCCGGCCTCGATCGCCAGCAGGCGGAGCACGCGGTTCGCACGCCCGCGGTAGTGAAGGCGCGCCACCGGCTCCTGCCCCGGGTAGCAGCCCTTCGTGAAGCTGATCGCCCGCTCCTCGAGGCCGGCTTCGGCGGGGAGCACGCGGTCGTCGAGCTCGCGGCCGTAGCGCGGCGTCCGCGCGAGGATCCGCAGGCGCTCGAGCTCGTCCTCGGCAACCGGCTCCGCGCCGGCCGGCGGCTCGGCGTCGAGGAGCTCGAATGCGGCGACGCCGTAGTCGCAGTTCGTGATCGCGCCGGGCGGCGGATCGCCACCGAGCACGACCAGCGAGCGATGCCGCTCCACGTCGATCGCGCACTTGGCAGCGAAGCGGTAGCGCACGAGCTCGGCGCGCAGCCGCTCGCCCAGCTCGGGCTCGGTGAGCAGCAGGAAGTCCTCCGCGCCGTTCCTCACCACGACCATCGGTGCGACCACCCGCGCCTTCGGGGTGAGCAAGAGCGCCTCGCGCGCATCCCCCGGCTCCAGGCTCGCCACGTCGTTCGACACCATGCGGTCGAGATAGGCCGCTGCCTCGGGGCCGCGCACGCGCACGAAGGCCCGAGGGCGCTCACCGACCTGTAACGTCGCGGAAGCCATCGAGACGAGGGTAGCGGCCGTGTTCAGGAGCAAGGCGGAGAAGAAAGTGGCGGAGGCCGGGTACGACCCGGCGCGGCTCCCCCCGGGGCAGTACCTCACGGAGAAGTGGCCCGTGCTCCACGCGGGCGACGTGCCGTCGTACCCGCCCGACCTCGCCGGCTGGAGCTTCCGCGTCCACGGTGAGGTGGAGACGCCGCTCGAGCTCACGTGGGCGGAGCTCTCGCAGCTGCCGACGATGACCGTCGTGCAGGACATCCACTGCGTCACGCGCTGGAGCCGCTTCGACGCCGAGCTCACGGGCGTGCCGTGGTCGGAGATCCGGGAGCGCATCGGGCAGAAGCCGAGCGCCCGCTACGCGATCGCGCACGCGGAGCAGGGCTTCACCGCCAACGTGCCCGCCGCGTTCCTCGAGCGCGAGGGCGCCATGCTCTGCACACACGCCGACGGGGAGCCGTTGACTCCGGAGCACGGCTGGCCGCTGCGCCTTGTCGTGCCCGGCAAGTACTTCTGGAAGAGCGCCAAGTGGCTGCGCGCGATCGAGCTCTCCGCAACCGACCAGCCGGGCTTCTGGGAGCGCTACGGGTACCACAATGACGCCGACCCCTGGCAGGAGCAGCGCTACGGCTTCTGACGGTCGAATCCCTCCTTCGGGGGATCCGGAGCCCTGATCAGCGGCCGATGATCTAGGCGACCCACCCTCCCCCCAGGTTCATCCCACCCAGAAGCGCCCGTCCCCCAACGGGCGCTTCGCTCTTCTACGGCACCCAGCGCTCACCCGCAGGGGTGAGCTGGAGCTCGTGCGTCAGCGAGCGCGCCCCCTGCAGGGCGAGGTACTCGACGGCGGCGGCGATCTCGGCCATGTCCGCGAGCGCGTCGCGGGGCACGTCATGCGTGCGCGCGGCCGTCTTCGGCGACTCGATGATCGCGTCCACGACGAGCAACGCCACGTGGATGCCCTCGGCGCGGAGCTCTTGCGCAGCGGCCTGGACGAGCGCCCGTGCGGCGAAGGCCCCCGCCGCCCACGGCCCCCTGCCGGCCACCGCACGTCGAGCCGAGCCACCGGTGACCTGGATCAAGGTGCCGCCGCCTGCTTCCCGCAGCGCCCGCGCGCCCTCGGAGAGGAACACGAAGGCCTGCTCGGCGACGGCCACCGCCCACCCGCGGAAGCCGTCGAGCGTCGCCTCCGCGAGCGGCCCGCCACCGAACGGCCCCTCCGCGGGCGCGCGGTACGCGGTGACCGCGTTCACCACCAGGTCGAGACCCTGGTGGGCCGAACGGGCCTCGGTGAGCGCGTCGCGCAGCGACTCCGGGTCGGCCGCGTCCGCCTGGATCGCGAGCGCGCCTCGGCCGCGGAGCGCGGTCAGCGTGTCCTCGCTCCGCGCGACGCCCGCGACGCGCCAGCCGCTCGCCAGGAGGCGGTCGGCAACCGCGCCGCCGAGGTTGCGGGCGCCGAGGACGACGGCCGAGCGCTGCTCTGCCACGGCGGCCCATCGTAGCGGCACGTCTGCGACGCCAGGCCGCCGGGTCAACGGCGGATCATCACCGGCGTGCCGCGCGGCACGTGCCGCGCCAGCCAGACGACGTTCGCGTTGTCGACTCGAATGCAGCCGTGCGATCGCGCGCTCCCGAGCGGGTCACGGAGGCTCGCCCCGCCACGCCCGTGGATCGCAACCCGGCCCGGGCCGCCGCCGTAGTCGTCGAGGACGTTCGAGAAGGCCGTGAGATGCAGCGCCCACGGGCCGAGGAACCCTCCCGGGCTCGGCTGCGCGATCGGGTCGTAGATCGCATGCAGGCCCGTGGGGGTCGGTGTCGCGGGCGCGCCGATCACCGCGCCGAACCGACGCGCCACCGTCCCCCGCCGGTACACGGTGATCGTGCGCGCGCCGAGCGCGACGTCGATCCAGTACGGAGAGGCCGACAGGCGCACGTGATCCGCGTTCACCCATCCCGTGCTGCCGTTCGGCCGGATGGGCAGCCTCACGCGAAGCCACTCCCGTCCCCGCCCGTCGAGCGCCCGACCCAGCACGAGCAGCTGCTGCGGGCCGCCGCCCCAGTGCGTGGTGGTCGGGATTCGCCACACGATGGGGCCGGCTCCAGGGCGCGAGCGCACGTTCGTGCGTACGACGATCTTGGCGACCGCCGCGCCGTGATCGCGCGAGGGAGTGACCGACCGCACCGCCCCCGTGCCGGAGGCCGCGACCGCCAGCCCGACGACGAGGGCGAGCACGCCCAGGCCGAGGCTCGACCGGCGACCGCGCAGGGGCCCCCGGGCCATCAGCCCGTCACGCCGCCCGGACGCCCGGCTGCTCCCACGCCCTTCACCAGCACCCTTGTCTTGGCGCGCACGGGGCGGCGCTTGACCGTGTTCTTCGCCAC
>JAOUEK010000119.1 GCA_029858755.1 Thermoleophilia bacterium | reverse complement strand
CGGGCACCGAGATCGTGGAGGCGGTCGACCCGGAGCACGTCCGCCGGGCGTGGGACGGGCTCGCGGACGACGTCGCGCTCGTGCTGCTCACGCCCGAGGCGCGGTCCGCCCTCCCCGAGCGCCTCCCCGTGACTGCGCCGCTCTGGGTGGTGCTCCCGGCATGAACCTCGTGCCTCTACGACGGGCGCTGCGGGCCGAGACGGCCCTCGACGCGACCCGGCGGCGCACCGACGTGACGAACCGGTGTGCTCGCATCGTCGCCGAGGCCGAGGCGGAGGCCGCCCGCCTGGCGACGCAGGGACGGCTCGACGGGGAGCGAGTCGCCGAGGGGGAGGCGGCACGCCGCCGGGCCGCGGCCAGCCGACGTGCGCGCGAGCTGCGACTCCAGGCGGAGCGCCGTCAACTCGAGGAGCTCAGGCGTCGGGCGCGCGAGGCGGCGCTCGAGCTCCGCAGCGATCCCGGCTACCCGGATCTGCTCGAGCGCCTGTCACGGACGGCGCGGATGCAGCTCGGCGAGGATGCCGAGCTCGACGTCGACCCGCCGGGCCGCGGCGGCGTTCTCGGCCGCCGCGGCAACGCGACCGTCGACTACACGCTCGGCGCGATCGCGGAGCGCGTCGTCAACGACCTCGGCACGGAGCTGGCGGAGCTGTGGCGGTGAGCGCCGGCAGCGTGCACCGCGTCAGCGGGCCGGTGCTCGAGGTGGAGGGGCTCGAGCCGGGGATGCTGGAGCTCGTCGAGATCGGCGAGGCGCGCCTGCCCGGTGAGGTGATCTCCCTGGCGGGGCAGTACGCGACGGTGCAGGTGTACGCGTACACGGGCGGGGTGCGTCCGGGTGATGCGGTCGTGGCCACCGGGCACCCGTTGCGAGCGACGCTGGGCCCGGGCCTGCTCGGCGGCGTGTTCGACGGGATGCTCCGCCGCCTCTCCGGCGCGCCGGCCCTGCTCGCGGACGGCGCGCGCCTGCCCACCCTCGACGAGCGGCGCGAGTGGTCCTTCACCCCGACCGTGGAGCCCGGGGGCCGGGTCGAGCCCGGCGCGGTGCTGGGCGAGGTGCCCGAGACGGAGGCGATCGCGTTCCGCGCCCGCGTCCCGCACGGCGTCTCCGGCACCCTGGAGTGGATCGCGCCCGCCGGATCGGTCACGATCGAGGAGCCGATCGCGCGTGTGGCCGGCGTCGACGTCACGCTGGCGGAGCGATGGCCGGTGCGACGGCCGCGGCCGGTCGCGGAGCGACTCCGCGCCGACGCGCCGCTGAGCACGGGGCAGCGAGCACTCGACCTCTTCTTCCCGATCGCGCGCGGCGGCAGCGCCGCGGTCCCCGGGGGCTTCGGCACCGGCAAGACCGTGCTGCTGCAGCAGATCGCCAAGTGGTGCGACGCGGACGTGATCGTGTACGTCGGCTGCGGCGAGCGCGGTAACGAGATGGCGGACGTGCTGGAGGAGATGTCGCGGCTCGAGGACCCGCGCACCGGCAGGCCGCTCCTCGACCGCACGGTGCTCGTCGCCAACACCTCGAACATGCCCGTCCTCGCCCGCGAGGCGAGCATCTACACGGGGGTCACCGTGGCCGAGCTGTACCGCGACATGGGCTACGAGACCGTGCTCATCGCCGACTCCACGTCGCGCTGGGCCGAGGCGCTGCGAGAGGTGTCCTCACGGACGGGCGAGCTCCCAGCGGAGGAGGGGTACCCGGCCGGGCTCGCCACCGCGCTCGCGGCCTTCTACGAGCGGGCCGGCCGCGTGCGGACGCTCGGCGGCGACGACGCGTCGGTGACGATCCTCGCCGCGGTCTCTCCCCCCGGCGGGGACATGACGGAGCCCGTCAGCGCCCACACGAGGCGGTTCGTCCGCTGCGTGTGGTCGCTCGACCCCGACCTCGCGTACGCGCGCCACTACCCGGCGGTGAGCTGGCGCGACTCGTCGACACGCGACGCCGAGCGCGTCGGCGAATGGCACGTCGCTCGGCACGAGCCGGGATGGGCTGCGCGGCGTGGGCGCGCGCTCCGCCTGCTGGCCGACGCCGACCGGCTCGAGTCGATCGCGCAGCTCGTCGGCGCGACGTCGCTGCCCGACCGCGAGCGGGTGACGATGCTCGCCGGGCGGCTGCTCCGCGAGGCGGTCCTGCAGCAGAGCAGCCTCAGCGCGAACGACGCGTACTGCAGCGCGGCGAAGCAGGAGGCGCTGCTCGAACTCGCCCTCGATCTCCACGACGCGTGCGCGGGCGTCGTCGAGCGCGGCGTGCCGATCGCGCGGATCGACGAGCTCGACCTCTCACCCGCGACCCGAGCGCGCGACGTCGCCGGCCCCGACGACGCGGCCGCGGTGCAGGCGGTGGCGGAGCAGCTGCGCGGCGAGATCTGGGGGCTGGCATGAGCGTTCGTGCACCGGTCGAGTACGCGGGCCTGACGTCGATCAAGGGACCGCTCGTGTGCGTCGAGGGAGTCGGGGGCGTCGGCTGGGACGAGGTCGCGGAGATCCGCCTCGACTCGGGCGACGTGCGCCACGGAGTGGTGCTCGAGGTCGCGGGCGACCTCGCTGTGGTGCAGGTGTTCGAGGGCACGCGCGGGCTGGGGCTGGAGGGTGCACGCGTGGCGTTCGGCGGCGGGCCGATGCGGATCCCGGTCGGCGAGGCGTGGCTGGGGCGCGTGTGCAGCGGGCGTGGCGAGCCGCTGGACGGCGGCCCGCCCGTGCTCGGCACGGAGCTGCGCGAGATCGGGGGCCGCCCGGTCAACCCGGCGGCGCGGGCGACGCCGCGCGACCCGATCCTCACCGGCGTCTCCGCGATCGACGGCCTCGCGACGCTGGTACGCGGCCAGAAGCTCCCGATCTTCTCGGTCGGGGGGCTGCCGCACCTGGAGCTGGCTGCACAGGTCGCCGCGCAGGCGACCGTGCGCGACGAGCCGTTCGCGGTCGTGTTCGCCGCCATGGGCGTGACCAACGCGGACGCGTCGATGATGCGGGACCGCCTCGAGCTCCGTGAGCCGTCGGACGACCTGGTGCTCGTGCTGAACACGGCCGACGATCCGCTCGTCGAGCGGATCACCGCGCCGCGGCTGGCGCTGACCGTCGCCGAGCACCTGGCCTTCGACCTCGACCGGCACGTGCTCGTGGTGATGGCGGACATGACGAGCTACTGCGAGGCGGTGCGCGAGATCTCGTCGTCGCGGGGCGAGATCCCGAGCCGGCGCGGCTACCCGGGCTACCTGTACAGCGACCTGGCGAGCATCTACGAGCGGGCCGGGCGCATCCAGGGCCTGGCCGGCTCGGTGACGCAGGTCCCGGTGCTGACGATGCCCGGCGAGGACATCACGCACCCGGTTCCCGACCTCACGGGGTACATCACCGAGGGGCAGATCGTGCTCGCCCACGACCTGCATGTCCGCGGCGTCTACCCGCCGTTCGACCCGCTCAGGTCGCTCTCGCGCCTGATGCGCCTGGGCGCGGGCGGGTCGAGGACGCGGCCGGATCACCTGGAGCTCGCCGCGCAGCTGTACGCACTCGTCGCCCAGGCTCGTCGCGTCGCCGATCTCGCCGAGGTGGTCGGGGCCGACGCGCTCAGCGAGTCGGAGGCCCGCTACCTCACGCTCGTGGACGCGTTCGAGGCCGACTTCGTCGAGCAGGGTGTCGACGAGGCACGAACGATCGAGGAGACGCTCGACCGCGGGTGGGGGGTGGCCGCCACGCTGCCCGCGCGGGAGCTGACCATGGTGTCCGAGGCCGCGCTGCGCGAGCACTATCCGGGCGAGCGAGGACGGGATGAAGGCCCCGCCGGGTAGAGCCGGGCGCCTGTGGCTGCTGCGCCGGCTCGAGGTGGCGCGCCGCGGCACCGGCGTGCTCGAGCAGAAGCGACAGACGCTTCTCCGCGAGCGCGAGCGGACGGCACGGGCGCTCGCGGACGCGACCAGCGCCTGGGAAGAGCACGCCCGTGCCGCGGCGGCCGCGAACGACCGCGCGCTCGCACTGGCCGGCGCACGGCGGCTGCGCCTCGCCGCCCAGCCGGTGGCGGGCACCGCGACCGCCGAGGTGCGGTGGCGGAACGCGCTGGGCACCCTGATCCCCCACGAGGTGCTCGTCGCGCACGGCGAGCCGTCGGGCGTGCCGTCCGGCGGCGCGCCGGCGGTGGCGCTCTCGGCGGTCGCGCACCGGGCCGCGCTCGACGCCGCGGCGGAGTACGCGGTGGCGAGGGCGGCGCACGAGGCGATCGAGCGGGAGCTTGCGGCGACGGCACGTCGCCTGCGCGCGATCGAGCGCCGCTGGATCCCCGATCACGAGGCAGCGCTGCGGCGGCTCGAGCTCGCGCTCGAGGAGCACGAGCTGGAAGACGCCGTGCGGTCACGCTTCGCGCTGGAGAAGAGCTGACCCGGGCCGGGCGCGCTCAGGACAGGTCGATGCGGTCGGCACGGAGCTGCTCCAGCCGCAGCTGCCGCTCGGCGGCGAGGAAGGCCTCCATCGTCTCCCGCATCGTCCGGCCGTGGTAGACCCAGATCTCGGGGTGGACGTTGACGTGGAGCCAGTCGAGCTCCCCGCGGGCGAGCTCCGCGTGTGGGCAGTGGCCGGGGAGGTCGCGGTGCCGCCAGTTCTGGTTCGAGTCGGTGCGGAATCGCGGCGGGTCGTACCAGGGCGGGCTCATCGCGTTGGTCGCGCCGTCGATCGGGGCGGTCTGGTAGTCGCGACTCGGGTTGTGCCACGCCACCACGGGCTCGAAGCGCTCGTCGAGGTCGACGCGGGGCCAGACGGCGTGGTGCGCGATGCGGCCGCCGAGCTCACGCAGCCGGGCGAGGGCCCGCTCGCCCTCCTCGGAGAGCAGGTTGTAGAAGACGGAGCGCGTCATCAGGAACCACGTCGACGAGACGCCGGCCTCCGCCTCCACCTCCGCCATGCGCACGGCAGCGTCCAGCGAGAGGTCGACGTCGTGACGGACGACGAGGTCACCGGGCTCGGGCGGCCGATCGAAGCCCACGAAGCGGTAGCCGCCCGCCTTGGCGGCCTCGAGCAGCTCGCGGTAGTGCGCGAGCGAGAAGGCGCAGCTCGCGCCGGTCACCGCACCTCCTCGACCTCTATCTCGACCAGCGCGGCGGCGGCGTCGGCCCGCTGGAGCGCCTGCTCGCGCGTCTCACCCGTCGCGATCACGTACCCACGCCGGTCGGAGATCACCTGCACGGGCCGGATCGTCTCACCGACGACGGAGTAGATCGAGGCATCGACGACACCCGGCGACGCGAGCACCGGGCCGAGCGGCCCGACACGCGTGACACGCCCCGCGCGGAGGTGGCCCGGCTGGGCGGTGAGGAACCGGATCGCGGTCGGCCGCTCGAAGCGCGGTCGGACCATCGCCTCGGTGACCTCGTCGCCGAGCGCGAGCCGGAGCTGGATCTCGAGCAGGTCGATGCCGAGCGCGTGCTCGAGCAGCTCGGCCATCATCCCGCCGATCCGCGCGGCGCACTCGACGACGAGCACGCGCCCGTCGGTCGTGGCGATCAGCTGCGGGAAGGCGATCCCCGTCTCGAGCCCGAGCGTGCGCGCCGTGTCGACGGCCACGCGGGTGGAGGCGGCGAGCGAGTCGCCTTCGACGTGCGGCGGATAGAGGTGGATCCAGCTCACGCCGAAGCCGATGCCGGACGGTCGCAGCCGGTCGCCGAGCGCGGCGAGCAGCACCCGTCCCTGGCGGACGACGACGATGCCGTTCATCTCGATGCCGTCGACGTACTCCTCGAGGATCGCCTCCTCGCCCGGCGAGACGGCGAGCGCCTCGTCGAGGTGCGACGCGACCTCGGCGGCGGACTCGACGCGGAAGACGCCGTGCTGGCCGCTGCCCGCGCCCGGCTTGAGCACGGCCGGGAAGGGCACCTCCGCCGACGCGCGGGCGGCGTCCTCCGACGCGCGCAGCGTGGTGAAGCGCGGTTGCGGCACGCCGGCCTCCGCGAGGCGCCGCCGCATGGAGACCTTGTGCGTCAGCAGCCGCGCGGTGCCGGCGCCGATCCCGGGGACGCCGAGCTCCTCGGCGAGGCGTGCGACCATCGGTACTGCCCGCTCCGCCTGGACCGTCGTCACGCCGTCGATCTCGAGGTCCGCGACCGCAGCGAGCACGGCGCCGGGGTCGGCGAAGTCGACCACCCGCCCGATGTCGGCTTCCGCCAAGCCCGGGGCGTCCGGGTTGCGGTCGACGGCCACCACGCGCAGGCCGAGCTCCCGCGCACGGCGGATCACCGCGCGCTGGTAGCGGCCGGCCCCGACGATGAGGACGGTCTTCATCCCGGCGCGATGGTACTGGCGACCGGCCGGCCATAGGCACCATGACTCCGTGACGGTTCGAGCCCTCGTGTCCGCAGCGCTCTCCGCGATCGCTCTGACGACGGCCGCCACCGTCTCGGGAGCCGACGACCCCCCGTGCGTTCGACACGCGTCACCCGCCTACACGGCGCGGGTGACCGACGCGCTGCGGGCGGGGCGCGACGTCTGGGGCGAGCGGCTGCTGGCCGCGCCGGGCGGGCCGACGTACGCAGCCGCCGCGGCGCTCCTCTCGCCGCTCAGCTACGCACGCGCTCCACGGGAGC
>JAOUEK010000117.1 GCA_029858755.1 Thermoleophilia bacterium | reverse complement strand
CGCCGCGATGGCAGACCGGGTGCTGTTCCTGGCCGACGGGCTGATCGTGAACGAGCTCGCCGGCGCGAGCGCCCACGAGATTCTCGTGGCGGTGGAGGCGCTCGACGGACGATGATCCGTTTCGCGCTCCGCGGCCTGCTCGGCCGGAAGCTGCGCACGGCCCTCACCGCCATCGCCATCGTCCTCGGCGTGGCCATGGTCAGCGGCACGTACGTGCTCACCGACTCCATCGACCAGGCCTTCGACACGATCTTCTCCGACATCCGCCAGGGGTCGAACGCCGTGATCTCGGGGAAGTCGGCCGTGGACATCACCGAGGGCGGCGGCTCGACCACGCCCACCTTCGCCGAGTCGCTGCTCGCCACCGTGCGCGGCCTGCAGGGCGTGGCCCAGGCCGAGGGCAGCGTCGACAGTGACGCCACCCAGCTGATCGGCGACGACGGCAAGGCCGTCGTCTACGGGGGCGCGCCCAACCTCGGCTTCTCGATCTCGGCCGGCGACTCGGTGTTCAACCCGCTCGAGCTCGTCGACGGCTCGTGGCCGGGCCCGGATCAGGTCGTGATCGACGAGACGACGGCGAAGAAGGAGGGCTTCGAGGTCGGCGAGACGGTCGGCGTACAGGCGCACGGGCCCGTGGAGCGCGTCCGCGTCTCGGGCATCGTCAAGTTCAAGTCGTCGGTGTCGTTCGGCGGGGCCACGCTGGCGGGCTTCGACCTGGCCACGGCGCAGCGGCTGTTCGGCAAGGTGGGACGGCTCGACGAGATCGCGATCGCCTCCAGGAGCGGCGTCCCCGACGCCGAGCTCGTGCAGCAGGTCAGCGCGGTGCTGCCGCCGGGGACGCAGGTGCGGTCAGGACGGGCGCAGGCCCGGGAGGACGCCGCCGACACGAGCGAGTTCATCGGCTTCCTGCAGAAGTTCCTGCTCGCCTTCGGCGGGGTCGCGCTCTTCGTCGGCTCCTTCGTGATCGCCAACTCCCTCTCGATCACGATCGCCCAGCGCACGCGCGAGTTCGCGACGCTGCGGACGATCGGGGCGTCGCGCCGGCAGGTGCTGGGGTCGATCGTGCTCGAGTCCCTCGTCGTGGGGGTGCTCGCCTCCGTGATCGGCCTTTTCTCGGGCCTCCTCCTCGCCACCGGCCTCTTCGAGCTTTTCGATGCCGTTGGCTTCACGCTGCCCAACAGCGGTCTCGTCTTCGAGAACCGGACGATCGTCGTGGCGCTGCTCGTCGGCATCCTCGTCACGCTGGCCGCGAGCCTGCGGCCGGCCGTGCGGGCCACGCGCGTGCCGCCGATCGCCGCCGTGCGGGAAGGCGCCACGCTGCCCGAGAGCCGCTTCGCCCGCTTCCGCACGCCCGCGTCGGTGCTCTTCACCGCCCTTGGGTTCGGAATGCTCCTGTGGGGGCTGTTCGGGGCGAGCGGCACGACGGCGGTGCTGCTGTTCATGCTCCTCGGCGCGCTCGTCGTCTTCCTCGGTGTCGCCCTCTTCTCGGTACGGCTCGTGCAGCCCCTGGCCCGGCTGCTGAGCCCGGTCGCCCGCTGGGTGGTCTTCGTCTTCACCGCGCTCGCGTGGCCCCTGTGGCTCTTGCCCTACTGGCTCCTGCGCCACGGCGCCTTCGGCCCCGGGTCGGTGGGCACGCGGGTCGCCGCCTTCGCCGGCGGCGCGGTGCTGAACCCGCTCCTCCTGCTCGTCGCCGTCGCGATGTGGCTCCGGGCGTCTCTCACCTCCTGGGAGCCGGAGTGGCCGATGGAGTTCCCGGGCGTGGTCCCCGACGCCGTCACCGCCGAGACCGGCGGCCACAACACGCGCAGGAACCCCCAGCGCACCTCGTCCACGGCATCCGCGCTGATGATCGGGCTCGCACTCGTCACGCTCGTCGCCGTGCTCGCGGCGGGGATCGTGCAGACGTTCAAGGGCGCAGTCGACGACCTCTGGCGGAACGCCGACTACGCGATCACCGCGCAGAACAACTTCTCGCCGATCCCGGTCAGCGCCGCCGAGGCCGTTGCCATGGCGCCGGGCGTGACGGCTGTCGGCAACGTCCGCACCGGCGAGGTCGGCGCGTACGGCAAGACGATCTTCGGGACGGCCGTCGACCCGCCCACGAGCGAGATGTTCAGCCTCGACTGGAAGGTCGGCTCCGATCGGCTGCTGGCGACCCTGGGCGCCGACGGCGCCTTCGTCGACCTCGACTACGCCAAGGCTCACGACCTGCAGCAGGGGTCGCTTTTGACGCTGACCTTCCCGGACGGCGCCGTGAAGACGTTCACGGTGCAGGGGATCTTCGACCCGCCGTCCGGCGGCTCGCCCTTCGGCCGGGTGACGATCTCGGCGCAGGCGTGGGACGCGGTCGTCGAGCAGCCGCGCAACCTCTACTCGTTCGTGCTCACGCAGGGCGGGCTGACGGACGCGAACCAGCAGGCCCTCGACCGGGCGCTGGCCGACTTCCCGAACGCCAAGGCCCAGACGCGGCAGCAGTTCATCGACAACCAGATCGCAGGGCTCTCCGCAGTCCTGAACATCCTCTACGTGCTGCTCGCGCTCTCCGTCGTCGTCAGCCTGTTCGGCATCGTCAACACGCTCGTGCTCACCGTGTTCGAGCGCACGCGCGAGATCGGGATGCTGCGTGCGATCGGAATGACCCGGCGCCAAGTGCGGCGGATGATCCGCCACGAGAGCGTGATCACGGCGCTGATCGGCGCCGCGATCGGGATCGTGCTCGGCGTCGTGCTCGCCGCGCTGCTGATCGTGCGCGTCGACTTCATCGACTTCTCGTTCCCGCTCGGCCAGCTCGTCGTGTTCGCCGTCGCCGCGGTGCTCGTCGGCCTGCTCGCCGCCGTCTTCCCGGCCCGGCGCGCGGCCAAGCTCAACCCGCTCGAGGCGCTGCACTACGAGTGAGCCGCCGACCGCGGCGTCGACGCGACGCGGAGACCACGCGTGGGGCTGAGGCCCGACGCGTCGCACCGTGACCGGCGCGCTAGCGTCCCGTCGGGCGACGCGCGACGCCGTCGCGCTCGGCGGCCTCGGCCACGGCCGCGGCGACCGCCGGTGCGACGTCGCGGTTGAAGACGCTGGCGATGATGTGATCCGGGTCGAGCTCCTCGGGAGGGATCACCGAGGCGAGCGCGTGGCTCGCCGCCACCTTCATCCCGTCCGTGATGTCGGAGGCCCGCACGTCGAGCGCGCCGCGGAAGACACCGGGGAACGCGAGCACGTTGTTGATCTGGTTCGGGTAGTCGGAGCGGCCGGTGGCGATCACCGCCGCGTGCCCCTCGATCTCCTCGGGCGCGACCTCTGGCGTCGGGTTCGCCATCGCGAACACGATCGCGTCGGTGGCCATCGAGCGGACGCCCTCCACGCTGATCGCCCCCGGCGACGAGAGCCCGATGAAGACGTCGGCGCCCGCCAGCACGTCGTCCGCGGAACCGCGCTCCTCGTGCGGGTTGGTGCGTTCCGCATAGTCGGCCTTCACCGGTGACAGTCCAGCACGCCCGCGGTAGACCGCGCCCTTGCGGTCGCAGCCGACGATGGTGGTCGCGCCCGCGTGCAGGAGCACGTCGGTGACGGCGACGCCGGCTGCGCCGACACCCGCGATCACGATCTTCACGTCCTCGATCGGCTTGCCGACGACGCGCAGCGCGTTCACGAGCGCCGCCAGGGTGACGATCGCCGTTCCGTGCTGGTCGTCGTGGAAGACCGGGATGTCGATCTCGTCGCGGAGCCGCCGCTCGATCTCGAAGCAGCGCGGGGCGGAGATGTCCTCGAGGTTGATGCCCCCGAAGCCCGGCGCGATCGCCTTCACGATCGCGACGATCTCGTCGGCGTCCTTCGTGGCGAGGCAGATCGGCCATGCGTCGATCCCCCCGAACTCCTTGAAGAGCACTGCCTTGCCCTCCATCACGGGCATCGCCGCCTCGGGGCCGATGTCGCCCAGGCCGAGCACGGCGGTGCCGTCGGAGACGACGGCGACGGTGTTGTGCTTGATCGTCAGGTTCCACGCAGCCTCAGGTGCGTCGGCGATCGCCCTGCACACCCGGGCCACGCCCGGCGTGTAGGCCATCGAGAGGTCGTCCCGCGTCTTCAGCGGGACCTTCGAGGCCACCTCGAGCTTGCCGCCGAGGTGCATCAGGAAGGTGCGGTCGGAGACGTTGACCACGTTGACGCCGTCGACCGAGCGCGCCGCCTCCACGATCCGGTGCAGGTGCTCCTCGTCGGCGGCGGCGACGGTGACGTCGCGAATCTTGTGGTGAGCCTCGACCCGCACGAGGTCGATCGCGCCGAGCGACCCACCCGCGTCGCCGATCGCCTCGGCGAGCCTGGCGAAGGTGCCCGGCGTGTTCGCGAGCTGCACGCGGATCGTCGCGCTGAACGACGCCGACAGGTGGCTCATGCGGTGCGCGGGCGGTTGGTCACCTCCACATCATCGCTCCTCGCATCGCCACCCCGCGCGGACAACCGTCACCTGCGGCTGCTCTGCGAGGATGCGGAGCGATGAACCTCTTCAACCAGGCGGTCGAGTGGATCTCCGGGGCGTGGTGGAGCTACCCCGTCGTGTTCCTCGTGTCGATGATCGACGCGTTCTTCCCGCTCGTGCCGAGCGAGTCGGTCGTGATCACGGCGGGAGTCGTCTCCGGCGCCGGCGACCTCTCGCTGCCGGCAGTGATCCTGTTCGCCTCCGCCGGCGCGATCGTCGGCGACAACATCTCCTACGGCCTGGGCACGTGGCTCGGCGAGCACACGGTGAAGCGGCTCTTCCGATCCGACAAGGCCCGGCACGGCTTCGAGTGGGCGGAGCGGCAGCTCGAGGTGCGGGGCTTCTACCTGATCATCGTCGCCCGCTTCATCCCGGGGGGCAGGACCGCGGTCACGTTTGCGTCGGGGTACACGCACGGCATGACGTGGCGGCGCTTCATCGTCGCCGACGTGGTCGCCGGCGTGATCTGGGGCTCCTACGCGGCGAGCCTCGGCTTCTTCGGCGGCAAGCGGTTCGAGGAGCAGCCGTGGAAGGGACTGCTGCTCGCGTTCGTCCTGGCGGTCGGCCTGGCCGCCGCGGTCGAGCTCACTCGGTGGCTTCGGGCGCGCCGGACCTCCGCCAGGGCGCCTACACCGGAGCCCGGCAGCGAGACCGTCTCCGAGCGCGAGCGCGGGTAGCGTCGGCGCCAGCGGCCGGCCCGACGTCGCGTGCGCACGCCGCCGCACGGCACCCGCGCCATGTGACGATCAGTCACGAGGTCACGCAGGTCGGCGGCTGCCAAGACGAAGCCGTCGCCGAACTGGGTGTCGTCGCGCTCGCCGTCGGCGTAGATCTTGTCGATGAACGTGTTGAACGCGTTCGGGAGGTTCACCGACGACGTCACCGACGCCGTCCGCGGGCAGGGCACCGCCCGCGGTGCATGTGACGATCAGTTACAAGGTGGGCATGCGCCTGCTCGTGATCGGCGGTACCGGGTACCTGGGGAGGGAGGTGTGCCGGGTGGCGAGCGCCGCAGGGTGGGAGGTGGTGCAGGCGGGTCACGCGAGCGGCCACGGGATCGCCGTCGACGTCTGCGATCCAGCGGCGGTCGAGCATCTCGTCGACGACGTTGCGCCGACGGCGGTGCTCAACCTGGCCTACGTCCAGGAGGGGCCGCGCGCGTGGGAGGTGAACGTCGACGGGGCGCGGAACGTCGCGCGTGCAGCGGCCACGCAGGGCTGTCGGCTCCTCCACCTGTCCACCGACGTCGTCTTCGACGGGCGCCTGGGCCGGCCGTACGTGGAGACGGACGCGCCGAGCCCCTGCACCGACTACGGGCGCTCCAAGGCCGAGGCGGAGCGCGCCGTCGCGGCCCAGGCGCCGGCGGCGCTCGTCGTGCGCACGTCGCTGATCGTCGGCGGCCCCGGCTGCGAGCCGTCGAGGCACGAGCTCGCCGCCCTCGACGACACGCTCACGTTCTACGACGACGAGGTCCGGTGCCCCGTCCAGGTCACCGACCTCGCCCATGCGCTGCTCGAGCTGGCCGCGCTCGACGTCGCCGGTCCGCTGCACGTCGCCGGGCCGGAGGCGCTCTCGCGTGCGGAGCTGGCCGAGCTGATCCGCGGCGCCCCCGTGCCACGGGCGCCGGCTCCCCCGGACCGACCCCTCGACTGCTCGCTCGACTCGTCGTCGGCACGCGCTCTGTTGCGGGCGACGCTGCGCGGCGCGCACCGGGTCTTCGGCTGAGAGAGACGTCGACAAGGTCGCGCCAAGTTCGTGCCAACGGCCGGGTGCGAGGATCGCGCCATGTCGACCCTCCTCGTCCACGTCACCTGCGGGCCCGAGCAGCCGACTCGCGCCGCTCTCGCCTTCCTCGTCGCGCGATCGGCGCTCGAGGGCGGGCACGAGGTCTCGGTGTTCGTGGCGGGTGACGGTGTGCAGCTGCTGCGCGCGGAGGTGCGCGCGGCGCTCACCGGCCTCGGCACGGGCTCCCTCGCGGAGTCCTACGACGCGGTACGCGCCGCGGGAGGCGCAGCCTTCGCGTCCGGCATGTCGAGCGCCGCCCGTGGAGTCGGCGAGCAGGCGCTCGCCGAGGCCGGGGCCGTCGCGG
>JAOUEK010000116.1 GCA_029858755.1 Thermoleophilia bacterium | reverse complement strand
GTCGACCGTGAACACGATCCTGGCGGGCGCGCGAGGCCCGTCGTCAGCGACGAGATGCGCGACGGCGGCCATGATCTCGGCGACCCCGGCCTTGTCGTCGGCTCCGAGCAGCGTGGTGCCGTCGCTCGTGACGAGATCGTGGCCCACGCAGTCGGCGAGCTCGGGGAGCGCGGCGGAGTCGAGCACCTGCGCCGGGTCGCCGGGCAGGGTGATCGGAGCACCGTCCCAGCGCTCGTGGACGTGCGGGCGCACGTCCGCCCCGGGAGCGTCCGGGGCCGTGTCGACGTGCGCGAAGAGCGCCACCGTGCGCGCCCCTGCGACCGTCCCCGGCAGCGTGGCCAGCACGTAGCCATGCTCCGTCAACTCGACGTCGGCCAACCCGAGCGTGCGCAGCTCGTCGGCGAGCAGGCGCGACAGGTCGAGCTGCCCCTGCGAGCTCGGGTACGTGGTCGCGTCGAGCTCCGCCTGCGTGTCGATGCGGACGTAGCGGAGGAAGCGCTCGAGCACGTCGGGGGCCAGCTCCTCCGCGAGCCGGCACGCGTAGCGCGGGTCGCTCGCGCCGCTCACGCGAGCGCGCCGAGACGGCGGAAGAGCTCGCACGCCGCCTCGACGCCGATCGCCAGGTGCTCCGCCGGGAGCCGCTCGTTCGGAGAGTGGATGTTCGAGTCGTTGAGCGCGAAGCCCGTGACCACGGTCGGCACCCCGTGCCCGGCGAGCGCCGACACGATGGGGATCGCGCCCCCCGAGCGCACGAGCAGCGGCCGTACGCCCAGCACGTGCTCGAAGGCGTCGAGGCCGAGCCGGATCGCGGGCGCGTCGGGTGGGATGAGCGCTGGAGGCGCCTGCGACCAGAGCTCGACGGTGAGATCCGCCCCGGCGGGCGCCGCCTCTCGCAGCAGGCGCTCGACGGTCGGCGCGATCAACTCCGGGCGCTGGTCGGCGACGAGCCGGATGGAGAGGTTCGCGTGCGCCTCCACGGGGATCACCGTCTTCTGGAGCATCGGCGAGCCGCCCGCAATCCCGTGCACGTCGACGGACGGCTCGGCCCACGTGCGCACGTAGAACTCGTCGGCGCCGCGCGAGTCGGCCGGCCGCGAGCCGGCGGCGGCCAGCTCGGCGGCGCCGCTCGGGAGCCGCTCCCACCCGGCCATCTCCTCTGCGCCGGGCGGGACGACGCCGGCGCGGAGCGGCGCCGGCAGGCGGCCGTCGCGCGGCAGCACCCCCTCGAGCGTGCGCACGAGCGCGTGCATCGCGTTCAGCGAGGCACCGCCGTAGAGGCCCGAGTGGAGGTCACGCGACCCCGTGCGCACGGTGACGTGGAAGTAGCAGAGGCCTCGCGCCGCGATGTTGAAGGCCGGCACGCCGCGCTCCACGTAGCCGGAGTCGAAGACGACGGCGGCGTCGGCGCGGCGCGAGTCCGCCTCGAGCCAGTCGACGACCGAGCGGCCGCCGATCTCCTCCTCGCCGTCGCAGACGATGCGGACGTGGACCGGGAGCTCGCCGTCCGCCGCCAGTCGCTCGACCGCCTTCAGCAGCATGAAGAGCTGGCCCTTGTCGTCCGCGATCCCCCGTGCGTAGAGCCAGCCGTCCCGCTCGACGAGCGCGAACGGCGGCGACTCCCACAGCTCGAGCGGGTCCGGCGGCTGCACGTCGAAGTGGCCGTACACGAGCACGGTCGGCGCGGTCTCGGCATCCGTCGACGCCCGGACCTCGCCCACGACGAGCGGGCGCCCGTCCCACGTCACCACCTCGGCGTCGCCGCCCGCGCGGGCCACCGCGTCGCGCACCCACGCCGCCGCGCGGCGGACGTCGTCGGCGTGGGCAGGATCGGCGCTGACCGACGGGATCGCGACGAGCTCGGCCAGCTCGGCTTTCAGGGCTTCGAGCGACGGCGCCGGCACCCGCGCGATTCTACGGGTGCCCGAGCCGAACCTCCGGGGTCACCTGCACCGGGCGTCGCGCTCGGCCCGACGCCGGGCTTCCCAAGTGCCTCAGGCGACGTCGCGGACGTCGCGCGCCTCGGCGAGGGCGCGCAGCTTCTTCAGGCTCTGGTGCTCGATCTGGCGGATGCGCTCGCGGGTGACGTTGAACGCGCGCCCGACCTCGTCCAGCGTGCGGGGCTGCTGGCCGTCGAGCCCGTAGCGCAGCTCCAGCACGGCCCGCTCGCGCGGGGAGAGGCTGTCCAGGATCGACCGCAGTGCCTCGCGCCGCAGCGCGGTCTCGGCCTGCTCCTCGGGGAGGGGGATCGAGTCGTCGGTGAGGAAGTGGCCGAACTCGCTCTCCTCCTCGTCTCCCACGGGCTTCTCGAGCGAGACGGGCGTCTGCGCGCTGCGCCGGATCTGCTCCACCTCCTCCAGCGGCAACTCGACGTCGAGCGCGATCTCGGAGGTGGTCGGCTCGCGTGCCAGCTCGGCGCGCAGCTTGCGCTCGGATCGGTGGATCTTGTTCAGCTTCTCCACCACGTGCACCGGCATCCGGATCGTGCGGCCCTTGTCGGCGATCGCACGCGCCACCGCCTGGCGGATCCACCAGGTCGCGTACGTGGAGAACTTGAACCCCTTGCGCCAGTCGAACTTCTCCGCTGCGCGCACGAGCCCGATCGTGCCCTCCTGGATCAGGTCGAGGAACGGCAGCCCCTGGTTGCGGTAGCGCTTCGCGATGGAGACGACGAGCCGGAGGTTCGCCTCGACCATCGCTTGCTTCGCCGAGTGGTCGCCCCGCTCGATCCGCTTCGCCAGCTCCACCTCCTCGGCGGCAGTGAGCAGCGGCACCTTGCCGATGTCCTTGAGGAAGAGCTGCAGGGTGTCGGTCGAGATCTCGGTGCCCGCGTCCCACTCTTGCTCCGGCTCGCGCTGGGCGGTGGTGTCGACGACCTCGATCTGCTCCTCGTCCAGCTGGCTGTAGAAGGCATCGAGCTGACCGGCGTCGAGGCCGAGCTCGTCGAGGGCGAGCGCGATCGCGTCGGCGTCCAGAGTTCCGGCGGCGCGCCCCTCTTCGAGCAGTGCGCGCGCCTCGTCGGACTCGAGCACCGATTCCCCGGTGGCGGGGATCGTGCCCCTCTGCTGCGCTTCGCTCAGGACCGCCCCTTTCCGTCGCGGTGCGCAGTCACGGTAGCCAGCCGACACGCGCCCGTCAAAGCCGACTGCAGCCCCGTCACGACGTGGCCTTCTCGAGCTGCTGCAGGTAGCGCTCGGCCTCCCCGGCGAGCGCCGAGCCGGGCTCCGCCTTCCCTGCGAGCCGCAGCTGCCGGCGAGCCTCCTTCACCTCGCCCGACCAGAGCAGCAGCAGCCCGAGGTGGAAGCGGACGGTGGCCGCGCCCGGGAAGCGGCGGGCGAGCGGGCCGAGGCGAGAGAAGGCGGCGGCCGGCTGCGCCTTGTCGAAGCGCGCGACCGCAGCCGCGACCAGCGCCTCGGTGTCGCCCGGGTGGGTGGCCGCGTAGGCGCTGAAGACGCGTTGGGCGCTCAGCTGGCGGCCGAGGCGCTGCAGGGCGACGCCGTAGTAGAGGGTGCCCAGGCGGTCGCCCCCGGCCGCCAGGCGCTCGAGCGCGGCCAGTTGCCGGTCGGCGGGGAGGGTGGCGACCGCCCTCGGCAGCGAGGCCCCGGGCACGAAGCGCGGCAGGTCGGGAGCGAACTCCGGGTGCAGCAGGTTCCCCGCGACCACGGCGTACGAGGTGTCCGGGGCGGACTCGGCGGCCGCCCGCCAGGCGTCCTCCGCCCCTCCCGCGTTCGCCCACAGCAGCGCGAGGCCGAGGTTGAGCTGGACGACGGGGCTCTGCGGGTGCAGGCCGGCGAGGCGGTTCAGCAGGTCGACGGTGTCGTCGGGCCAGAGCGTCATCGCGCGGCCGACGCGCGCCTCGAGCGACGAGTGCCGCACGAAGATCGCTCGCGCCTCCGCCGCCTCGCCCTGGTCGTAGAGGGCCTGCGCACGCCGGAGGGCGGTCGCCTCCGGGTCGGTGCGCACGCCGAGGTCGATCGCCAGCGGCGGGAGCCCGTCACGCGGCGCGACCTGCTCGGCCGGGATCGGCGCGTACCGCTCCGTCTGGACGACGGCGAAAGCGACAGCGACGGCGGCGGCGAGCGCGGCCAGGGCTGACGTGACGACGACGACGCGGGCGCGGGCGCTCACGTCGTCACGCTAGCGGCAGCACGCATCCGACCCGCGCCTCACAGGGTGATTCGCGCACGGTGCCCGCGGGTCGCTATATTCGCGGAAGTAATGAGTACGTACCGTGACCTCCTCGCGCGCGTCCGGGCCGAGATCGACGAGATCGCCGCGGCCGAGGCGCTCGAGCGCCTGTCCGGGGACGAGCCCGTGCTGTTCCTCGACGTCCGCGACCCCGAGGAGTGGGCGGAGGGGCACATCCCCGGCGCCGTGCACCTGCCACGCACGTACTTCGAGTCGCGGGTGGAGGGGGTCGCCCCCGACAAGCGGGGGGAGATCGTCGTCTACTGCGCCGGCGGCTCGCGCTCCGCGTTCGTCACGAAGACCATGCTCGAGCTCGGGTACGAGCACGTCGTCAACCTCGCCGGAGGCTTCACCGACTGGAAGCGCGCCGGCTACGAGACGACGCTGCCGCGCACGCTGTCACCGACGCAGCGCACGCGCTACTCACGCCACCTCTTGATCCCCGAGGTGGGCGAGGTGGGGCAGCAGAAGCTGCTCGACGCGCGTGTGCTGCTGGTCGGAGCCGGCGGCCTCGGGTCGCCCGCGTCCCTCTACCTGGCCGCGGCCGGCGTCGGCACGCTCGGGATCGTCGACGCCGATGTCGTCGACGACTCCAACCTACAGCGGCAGATCGTCCATTCGACCGACCGCCTGGGCGAGCCGAAGGTGCTCTCGGCCAAGCGGACGATCGAGGCGCTGAACCCCGACGTCACCGTCCTCCCCTTCGAGGAGCGGCTCACCTCCGAGAACGTGGAGCGGATCCTCGCCCACGGCTGGGACGTGATCGTCGACGGGGCGGACAACTTCCCCACCCGCTACCTGGTCAACGACGCGTCGATCTGGCACCGGGTGCCGGTGGTGCACGGCTCCATCTACCGCTTCGAGGGTCAGGTCACGGTCTTCCGGCCCCACGACGGGCCGTGCTACCGCTGCCTGTACCCATCCCCGCCGCCGCCCGAGCTCGCGCCCAGCTGCGCCGAGGGCGGCGTGCTCGGCGTCCTCCCCGGGATCGTCGGCTCGCTGCAGGCGAGCGAGGCGTTGAAGCTGATCCTCGGCGCCGGCGACACGCTCACCGGGCGGCTGCTGCTCTTCGACGCGCTGCACACGACCTTCGACGAGGTCACCGTCCGGCGGGACCCCGCGTGCCCGGTCTGCGGCGACGACCCGACGATCACGGAGTACATCGACTACGTCGAGTTCTGCGCGGGCCCTGCGGCGGGCGCGGGGGCGCACTCGTGACCACCGTGCGGATCCCACCCACCCTCCGCGCGGAGGCGGGAGGCGAGCGGCAGGTCGAGGCGGCCGGCTCGACCGTGCGCGAGGTGCTCGACGACGTCGCGGGCCGCTACCCGGGGCTCGGGCGCCAGATCCTCGCGAACGGGGAGATCGCTCCCTTCGTCAACGTCTACCTCGGCGGCGAGGACGTCCGCACGCTCGACGGCCTCGACACGTCGGTGCCCGAGGGCGCCACGGTGATCCTGCTGCCCGCGATGGCGGGCGGCTCCGACCTCGAGGATCCGTGCACGCCGGCGACCGCGCGCTCCGCGCTCGACCTCGTCGGCAACACGCCGCTGCTCGAGCTGGCGCGGCTCTCGCCGTCACCCCGCGTCAAGATCTACGCCAAGCTCGAGGGGCAGAACCCGACCGGCTCGATCAAGGACCGCGTCGCGAAGGCGATGGTCGAGGCGGCGGAGGCCGCCGGAGAGCTCGAGCCCGGGCGGCGGCTGCTCGAGCCGACCTCGGGCAACACCGGGATCTCGCTGGCGATGGTGGCGAAGCTCAAGGGTTACCCCCTGACGTGCGTGATGCCGGAGAACGCGACGGAGGAGCGCAAGCGGCTGCTCCGCCTGTACGGAGCGGAGATCGTGCTCTCCCCGGGTGACGAGGGATCGAATGGCGCCGTCCGCCGGGCGCTCGAGCTCGCAGAGCAGGATCCGCGCTACTTCATGCCCTTCCAGTACGCGAACCCGGCCAACCCGCGGGCCCACTACGAGGGCACGGGAGCGGAGATCGCCGAGGCTCTCGACCGGGTCGACGTGCTCGTCGCCGGGCTGGGAACCGGCGGCACGCTGATGGGCGCCGGCGAGCGGCTGCGCGAGTCGTTTCCCGACGTCGTCGTTGCGGCGGCGGAGCCGCTCCCGGGCGACCTCGTGATGGGCCTCCGCTCGCTGGCCGACGGCTACGTGCCGCCGATCCTCGACGTGTCGAAGCTCGACCGCAAGGTGCTCGTCTCCAACGCCGAGTCGGTGGCGGCGGTGCGCGAGCTGCTCGAGCGGGAGGGGATCTTCGCGGGGGTCTCGTGCGGGGCGGTGATCCACGTCGCCCGCCGGCTGGCCGCGGAGCTGGACGAGGGCGTCGTCGTCGCGATCCTCGCGGACGGCGGCTGGAAGTACCTGTCTGCCGACTTCTGGGAGGCGAGC
>JAOUEK010000115.1 GCA_029858755.1 Thermoleophilia bacterium | reverse complement strand
CGTCGAATGGCGGCAGGCGCACGGCCCGTTCGCGTCCGTGGACGATCTCGACGCGGTGCCCGGTATCGGCGAGGCCCGGATCGAGCAGCTCCGCGACCTCGTCACGCCGTGACCTCGCTGCTCTCCCGCCGCTGGCCGACGCTGCTCCTGCTCGCCGCCTGCGCGGGCCTTGCGGCGCCGGCGCTCGCCGCGCCGCCGCGAGCTGTCGTGATCGCGCTCGCCGTGGCCGCCGCAGCGGCGGCGCTGACTGTGGCGCAGGGCGTTCCACGGCTCGCGTTCGTCGCGTTGCTGCTCGGCTGCACCGGCCTCGTCTGGGGCGGGCTCCGCATGGACGCGCTCGAGCGCAGCGTCCTGCGGGAGCGACTCGGCGAGGTGGCCAGCGCGCGCGTCGTCGTCACGTCACCCGCCCGTCGCGTGGGCGATTCGCTGCGCATGTTCGGGGACGTCGAGCGCTTCGGCGCCGACCGGGTTCGCGAGCGTGTCCTCGTCGTGCTCCCGAAAGGGCGCTCGCCTCCCCGCGGCGCAGTGCTCGAGGTCGTGCGCGCGCGGCCCAAGGCGCCGCGAGGGCCCGAGACCGGCTTCGACGAGCGCGCCTGGCTCGAGCGGCGTGGTGTCCACGTGGTGCTCAATGCCGGCGACGCCCGCGTCGTCGGCCGGCGGGGTGGGATCGGAGGCGTCGCCGACCGGCTGCGCGCGCACGTGGAGCGCTCGCTCGCACGCGGAGCACGCGGCGAGCGGCTCGCGCTGCTCCGCGGCATCGTGCTCGGCGACGACGGCGGGCTGTCCGCGTCGCTCCGCGACGACTTCCGGGCCTCCGGCCTCGCGCACCTGACTGCCGTCTCCGGTCAGAACGTGGCGATCGTCGCCCTTGGCCTCAGCTGGCTCGCCTGGCTGCTCGCGGTCGGCAGGCTCGGGACACAGCTCGTCGCGATCGCGGGAATCGCCGGCTACGCGCTCGCCGTCGGCTGGGAGCCGTCGGTCGCGAGAGCGACCGTCGCCGGCGCCGTGGCGTGTGTCGCCGTGCTCGCGTCCCGGCGTACGGACGGCTGGCACGCGATGGCGCTCGGCGCTCTGATGCTGCTCGCGTGGCGGCCGCCGACCGTGCTCGACCCGGGGTTCCAGCTCTCGTTCGCCGCCGTCGCGGCGATCCTCGTCACGGTGCCTCGCCTCGACGCGCGCGCTCACGGTTACCCGCGTGCGCTGCAGCCGCTGATCTGGATGGGGGTCGCCGTCGCCTGCAGCGTTGCCACCGCTCCGATTGTCTGGCTCCACTTCGGGTACATCGCAATATGGACGGTGCCCGCCAACGTCGCGGCGGAACCTGCGATGCCGCTCGTCCTCGGCCTGGCCCTCGGCGGCGCCCTCGTGGAGCCGGTGCTGCCCTGGGCGACGACGACGCTCTCGTGGCTCGCGGGCGAGGCGGCCGCCTGGATCGCGGGGTGCGCCAGCGCATTCGCCGGGCTCCCGCACGCCGAGGCCCACTCACCCGCCGTGCTCGGCGTCGTCGCGGCCATCGTGGTGGTCGCGACCGGGGTTGCCCGGCTCCCGCCCTATCGGCGAGCCGCAGTCGTCCTCGCCGTTGCGGTCACGGCTGCCGCCGCGCTCTCGTTCGTCGTCGTCACCTCCTCACCCGCGAGCTGGAGCGCCCCGAGCGGGCTCCGTGTCACCGTGCTCGACGTCGGTCAGGGCGACGCCGTGCTGCTCGAGGTCGATCGGGGAGCCGTCCTGGTCGACCAGGGCTCGCCCGAGGCGGATGTCGCCGGGCAGTTGCGCCGTCGCGGGCTGCGGGCGCTCTCGGCGCTCGTGTTGACGCATCCGCAGCGCGACCACATCGGCGGCGCCGAGAGCGTGATCCGGTCGTTGTCCGTCGACCGTGTCCTCGATCCCGGCCTCAGCGCGCCCTCGCCCGATCGCCGCCGCGCGCTGGCGGCGGCCCGGGAGCGCGGCGTCGGGGTGCTGGTCGCGCGTGCCGGTGACGTGTTCCGCGTGGGGCGTCTCGTCCTACGCGTGCTGTGGCCTGCCTCCTCCGACCGCCCCGGCGACGACCCCAACGACCACGCGATCGTCGTGCTCGCCTCGTTCGGCTCGTTCGACGTGCTGCTCACCGCCGACGCGGAGTCGAACGTCACCTCGCGGCTGCCGCTCCACGCCGTCGACGCGCTGAAGGTGGCTCACCACGGCTCGGAGGACCCGGGCCTGCCGAGCCTGCTCCGCGTGCTCCGCCCCGCCGTCGCCGTGATCTCGGCGGGACGGGAGAACGAGTACGGTCATCCTCGTCCGGAGACGGTCGCCGCGCTCGAGGCCGTTCCGGGGCTACGCCTGCTCCGTACCGACCTCGACGGCGAGGTTCTGATCGAGACGGACGGGTCGAGCGTGACCGTGTCCTCCCGGCGCCATCGCCGCGGGCGCCCGCGACGTCGAGCGCTAGGGTGCACGCGTGGCAGACGTCGAGCTCCGGCCGGCATACCTGATCGGGGGGAGCGACCGGCCGAAGGTCGCAACTGCCGTCCAGCGGCTCCGTCGGCACTTCGCGTCCGAGTCGATCGAGCACGTTCCCGCCCAGGAGGCGACCGGCGCGGACGTCGTCGCCCTGTGCAACGCGGGCAGCCTCTTCGGCGACCGCAGGCTGGTTCTCGTCGACGACGTCGACGGGCGCCCGAACGTGGAGGGGCAGCTGCGGGGGGCGTGGAACGCCGGGGACGTCGAGGCGATCGTCGCGTACCTGGCGTCGCCGGCGCCCGACACGGTGCTCGCGCTGACCGTGAACGCGATCCGGCGAGACGCCCCGCTCGCCAAGGCCTGCGCCAAGGCGGGTGACCTGCTCGTGTACGACGTCGTGAAGCGTCGACTCGTCTCGTGGGTCGGCGAGCGGTTCAAGGCGCAGGGTGTCGCGGCCGGCCCCGACGCCTGCACCGCCCTCCTCCAGCTCGTCGGCGACGACTTGGGCCGCCTCGCTGCCGAGATCGACAAGATCGCCGTCTGGGCGGACGGCGAGCCCGTCGGCGAGGTCGAGGTCGAGCGGCTCGTCGCTGCATCGGCCGACACCCCCGTCTACGCGATCACCGACGCGTGGGGGCGCCGCGAGCTCGGCCGTGCGCTCGAGGCCACGGAAGCCGCACTCGAGCGGTCGGGGCGGCCCGTGCCTGCGGTCGTGCCGATGATCGCAGCCCAGCTCGCGCGGCAGATCGGTGTCGTTCGTCGCGCCCGGCGGCTGGAGGAGGAGGGTGTCCGGCCCAAGGACGCCATGAAGCAGCTCGGCGTCCGCTACGAGTTCCAGGCGGAGCGAGCGTTCGAGTTCGCCAGGGGCTTCAGTGACGCTGAGCTCGACGCGGCGTTGCTCCGTGTGGCCGAGCTCGACCACGCACTCAAGGGCGGCAGCCGTCTGCAACCCGAGCTCGAGTTGCAGCTGGCGCTGATCGACGTCGCCGGCGATCGAGAGCCCCGCCGGCCGGCGCGCTGACCGTCTAGCCCGACGAGAGGAGCCGTGCCGCGCTCGACTTCTTGCGAGCGGCGGTGTTCCGGTGGATGGCGCCTCGGGCGGCCGCGCGGTCGATCGTGTGCACCAGCTCCCGGTGCTCCGCAGCCGCGAGCTCCGCGTCTCCGTCGGCGACCGCAGCCGAGAGTCGCTTGGTCAGCGTCTTGATCGACGACCGGTAGCGCAGATTCTCGAGCCGCTGCCGGGCGGCGCTGCGCACGCGCTTCTCCTGTTGCTTGATGTTCGGCATCGCTGATCTCCGCGAGAGAAAGCCCGCAACCGCGGGCGCGCAGATCCTACCAGCAGCCGATACTGCCCGAGGCTCGGCGCCGACGGGGGCCACCACTCCTCCACCCCGCTTTCGATGCTATCGAGCATCTCTGCGCAGGCCTGTGCTGTCTCTGTGCCGAAACTGTGTCGGATGGGCGATCGGGCATCCTTCGGCGACGTGGACGACCTCACCGAGCCGGCCGAGGCCGCTCCCGAGCCGCGCCGGCGGCTGGGTCGATCGACGGCGATCTTCTCGGCCGCCACCGGGCTGTCGCGCGTGCTGGGCCTCGTCCGCGAGATGGTCTCGGCCGCGGTGTTCGGGGTCACCGGGCCGATCAACGCGTTCACCGTCGCGTTCCAGATCCCGAACCTCGTTCGCGCCCTGGTCGCCGACGCCGCGCTCACCGGAGCCTTCGTCCCCGTGTTCAGCGGCCTGCTCGAGTCGGGAGACCGTCGCCGGGCATGGCGCGTCGCCTCCACCATCTTCTGGCTCGTGCTGCTCGGGCTCGGGGGCCTGACCGCGCTCTTCGTCCTCGCCGCGCCGCTCGTGATGCGGCTCTTCGGAGACCCAGGTGGAAACCTCGATCTCGCCGTCGGCCTGTCGCGGGTGCTCTTCCCGATCGTCGTCCTGCTCGGGCTCTCGGGTGTCGTCGTCGGCATTCTCAACGCCCACGACCAGTTCGCGGCGCCGGCTCTCGCCCCGGTCGCCTGGAACCTCGTGATCATCCTCGGCCTCGCGCTCGGCGTCCCGAGCACCGACAGCGACAGCGCCGCGCTCTATGTCTACGCCGGCTCGATCGTCGTCGCCACGCTCGTCCAGTTCCTGCTCCCCGTGCCGTGGCTGCGAACACTCGACGGGCGGCTCACCGTCGTCGTCGACTGGCGCGATCCGGCGGTGCGGCGCTTCTTCGCGCTGATGCTCCCGGTCACGATCACGCTCGGCCTGATCAACGTCAGCGCAGTGATCGACACCCTGTTCGCCTCCCGGCTGATCGACCCGGAGCTCGCGCCGGCGGCAATCGACAAGGCGTTCCGCCTGTACATGCTCCCCCAGGGCATGTTCGCCGTCGCCGTCACCACCGTGCTCTTCCCGACGCTCTCCCGGCTCTCCGCCCGCCGTGACATGGCGGCGTTCGGGCGGACGCTCGACATGGGCCTGCGCCAGGTCGCCTTCCTGCTCATCCCCGCTGCCACGGTGTCCGCCGTCCTCGCCGTGCCGATCGTCCGCCTCGTCTACCAGCGCGGCGAGTTCACCTCCTCGGACACCGCCGTCGTCGCCGGTGCTCTCGCCGCCTTCTCCGCAGGGCTCGTGTTCAACGGCTGGATGCTGCTCTTCAACCGGAGCTTCTACTCGCTGCAGTCGAGCTGGGTCCCGTCGTTGGTGGCGACCGGCACCCTCACCCTCAACGTCGTGCTCGACGTCGCGCTCTACCGGGTCGGGATCTGGGGCATCCCGCTTGCCACGTCGCTCTCCAACCTCGTCGGAGCGACGGCGTTGATAGGGCTCATGCGGCCGCGGCTCACGCAGGTCGACGAGCGTCGCACGCTGGGCAGCCTCCTCCGGATCGTCGGCGCCTCCGTGGCCCTCGCCGCCGTCGTGTTCCCGGCCTGGTGGGCGCTCGACTCGGCGCTCGGCCGCTCGCTCTCCGCCCAGATCGCCTCGCTCGGTGTCGCGCTCGCTGCCGGCGGAGCCGTCTATCTCCTGGCCTGCAGGGCGCTCCACGTCCGCGAGTTGGACGCGTTGCTAGCGTTGCGAAAGCGCCCGCCCGCGGCGGACTGACCTATGGACCAGGCCCGCATCCGGAACTTCTCGATCATCGCCCACATCGACCACGGGAAGTCGACCCTCGCCGACCGCGTGCTGCAGCTCACGGACACCGTGAGCGAGCGCGAGATGCGCGACCAGCTGCTCGACTCGATGGACCTCGAGCGGGAGCGGGGGATCACGATCAAGGCACAGGCCGTACGGGTGCAGTGGAAGGGGCACGAGCTGAACCTGATCGACACGCCGGGGCACGTGGACTTCACCTACGAGGTGTCTCGGTCGCTGCAGGCCTGCGAGGGTGCGGTGCTCGTCGTCGACGCGGCGCAGGGGATCCAGGCGCAGACCCTGGCCAACGCATACCTTGCGATCGAGAACGACCTCGAGATCGTCGCCGTCGTCAACAAGATCGACCTGCCGCAGGCCGACCCCGACGGCGCTGCGCGCGAGGTCTGCGGCCTGCTCGGGGGTGACCCCGAGGACGTGGTGCGAATCTCGGCGAAGACCGGGCAGAACGTCGACGCGGTGCTCGACGCCATCGTGCGGCGGATTTCCCCTCCCGCCGGGGATCCCTCCGCGCCGGCACGGGCGCTGATCTTCGACTCCTCGTACGACCAGTACCGGGGTGTGATCGCCTTCGTGCGCGTCGTCGACGGCCGGCTGGAGCAAGGCGCTGCGTTACGGACGATGGCCACGCGCACGGAGTTCGATGCCGAGGAGCTCGGCTTCATGTCACCGCAGCGCTGCCCGGTCGACGCTCTCGAGGCCGGCGAGGTCGGTTACGTCGTCACCGGCTTGAAGGACGTCTCCCGGCTCCGCGTCGGCGACACGCTGACCACACGAGCCGGGGCGGCCGCCACCCCGCTTCCCGGCTACAAGGACGTCAAGCCGATGGTCTTCGCCGGCCTCTTCCCGACCGACTCCGACGAGTACCCGGCCCTCCGCGACGCCCTCGAGCGGCTGAAGCTCAACGACGCCGCGCTGTTCTACGAGCCCGAGACCTCCCAGGCCCTCGGCTTCGGCTTTCGCTGCGGCTTCCTCGGCCTCTTGCACATGGAGATCGTCCGCGAGCGCCTGGAGCG
>JAOUEK010000114.1 GCA_029858755.1 Thermoleophilia bacterium | reverse complement strand
GCTCGGCGAAAGGGTGGTCGGCCGCGAGGCGGCGCTCCGCGCGGTGGTGCTGCTCGCCGTCTTCCCGACGTCGCTCTTCCTCGGTGCCGTCTACTCGGAGGCGCTCTTCCTCGCGCTCGCGCTGACGGCCTTCCTCCTGGCGGAGCGCGGGAGGATCGGCTGGGCTGCGGTGGTGACCGGCCTGGCGATGCTCGCGCGGGCACAGGGGGCGGCGCTCCTCCCGGCGCTCGCGATCTTCGCCTGGCGCCGCCGCGGGCCGCGGGGCCTCGCCACGCTCTCGGTGCCCCTCGCCCTGTTCGCCTGCTACCCGGTGCTGCTCGGCGCCTGGATCGGCCGCCCGCTCGCGTTCCTCGACGCGCAGGCTGCGGTGTGGGAGCGCGAGCCGAGCTCGCTGGGACCGCTCGGGGGGCTCGCTGCTGCCGCCCGAGACGCGTCGCTCGTCGATCGCGACCTCGTGGCGCTCGCGTTCGCGGCGGCCATGGTGCCGCTCGCGATGCTGGCCTGGCGGCGGCTCGGCGCCGCCTACGGCGCGTATGCGCTGGCGGCGCTCGCGATCCCGATGTCGTTCCCCTCCGACCGGCTGGGCGGCCTGGTCTCCTTCCCGCGCCTCTGCCTCGTCGCGTTCCCCTGCTTCCTCGCGGCCGGCACGATCCGCGCGTCACGGCCGGTGTCGGTCGGCGTGACCGCGGTTCTCGCCGCGTTGCTCGTGGTCAACGTGGTTCGATGGTCGTTGTGGTACTGGGTGGCATGAGAGGGCTCGCGTGAGCGGCGACGGCGTCGTGTCCGGCGACGCGACGGCCGCCGACGGCGCGCTGACTGCGGCCCCTGGGCCTGGTGACGTCCCGCGTCGCCGTCTGCTCGGCTGGTTCACGCTCGTCGGCGTGCTCGCGGCGCTCAGCTACGCGGTGAACCTGAGCGAGGCGGGCGACCCGCCGACCGACCTCCTCTACCGGTGGTCGAGCGCGATCGGCGCGATCGTCCAGTACGCGATCATCCTGGGCGTCGTGCTGCTGCTCGCGCGCGGGCTGCCGCGAGTCGTGCTGGGATGGCAGCGGCCGCGCTCGTGGCCACGCGCCGCGGGGCTCGTGGCCGCCGGCTACGTGACGATCCTCGTGGTCGGGTTCGTCCTCAACCTCTTCCTCAAGGCGGGGGAAGAGCAGGGGCTCGTGCCGGACGCCTGGGACCCGAACCGCGCGTGGCCGTTCGTCGCCAACTTCCTCGTCGTCGTCACCGTGGCGCCGGTCGTCGAGGAGCTCGCCTACCGAGGGGTCGGCTTCGCGGCGGTCCGGTCGGCCTGGGGGTCAACGGCCGCGATCGTCGTCACCGCGATCGCGTTCGGGATGGCCCACGGGCTGATCGTGGCGCTGCCGGTGCTGACCGCCTTCGGCCTCGTGCTGGCGGTGGTGCGCCAGCGAACCGAGAGCGTCTTCCCCTCGATCGCGCTGCACGCCGTCTTCAACGGGGTGGCGTTGCTGGCCGCGGTCACGATCGCGCACAACGGCGGATGAACGACCACGGCGAGGTCGAGGAGCTGCGCCGCCGCATCGACGAGGTGGATGCGGCGATCGTCGAGGCCGTCAACACCCGGCTGGCGTTGGTGCAGGAGCTGTGGCAGGTCAAGGCGCGGATCGGCGTCGATCGCGTCGACCCGGGCCGCGAACGGCGGTTGCGAGAGGGACTCGCCGCGGTGAATCGGGGGCCGTTGACCCCCGAGGGCCTGGACGAGCTGATCGGGTCCCTGCTCGCGCTCGTGAAGCGCGAGCTCGGGCGGGCGGGCGGCGGAGCGCGCTAGTCCTCTGCTTCTCCTTCTTCTTCCTCTTCTTCCTCCGCGTCCTCGTCCTCCGTCCGGAACTCATCGGGGGTGACGCTGTCGAGGAAGCGCCGGAACTCGCCGACGTCGACCTCGCTCAGCGAGGCCGGGGTGGCGACGCCCCGCTCCAGCTCGGGCTCGTCGCCGTCGAACTCGACGCCGGACTCGTCGATCACCTCGTCTGCCGCGAAGATCGAGGCGTCCGCGCGAAGTGCGAGGGCGATCGCGTCCGAGGTGCGCGAGTCGATCTCGAGCTCGTCGCCGTCCCGGCGGAGCGTGATCCTCGCGAAGAAGGTGTTCTCGCGCAGCTCGGTGACGGTGACGCGCACGATCTCCGCGTCGAGCGAGTCGATGATCGAGCAGGCGAGGTCGTGTGTGAGTGGCCGCGGCGGCTCGGAGTCCTGGAGCTTCATGAGGATCGCCGCCGCCTCCGGATGGCCGATCCAGATGGGCAAGAAGGTGTTGCCGTCCGTCGTCCGGAGAAGGACGATCGGCTGCTTGCTCGCGAGGTCGAAGCTCACGCCGTAGACGGACATCTCGCGCATCGCCACTGGCTCCCAGTGTATCCAGGCGACCCATCCCGGCGACCGTCCCTGCGGCGGCGGCGTTGGGGATCCGCGCCAGCGGAGCCCACACGGCGGCCTCACGGCCGAGCCGCCGTCGCCGCGGCCGCGCAGCGGACGCCTTCAGGGATCCTCGCGAGCGGGAATCCGCAGGGGCAGCCTCACGGCCGAGCTGCCGTCGCCGCGGCCGAGCCGCCGTCGCCGCGGCCGCGCAGCGGACGCCTTCAGGGATCCTCGCGAGCGGGAATCCGCACGGCGGATTCCCGCTCTGCGGACCAACATGGGCGATCCTGGACTCGAACCAGGGACCTCCGCCTTATCAGAGCGGCGCTCTAACCAACTGAGCTAATCGCCCCCTCCGGGGGTCGGAGTGTAGCGAACGGGCCGAGCTCGGCCGGCTGCCGGCGAGAGGGTCAGCCGGTGGCTTCCAGCGCCTCCACGAGCTCGGCGAGACGGGTCTCGTCGCCGAACTCGATCTCCAGCCGGCCCGCGGTGACGCGGGCCGGGAGCCCGGTGAGGCGCTCGGCGGCGTCGCGGGCGCGTGCGGCCAGGGCGGGGTCGACGGGAGACGAGGAGCGGCGGGGCCGCCGGCGCGCGCCGGCGGTGCGGGCCGCGCGCTCGGCTGCGCGCACCGTCATCCCGTCGCGAGCGATGCGCCGGGCGAGGCGTATGCGTCCGTCGTCGTCGGGCACCGCCAGCACGGCGCGGCCGTGGCCCTCGGTGATCTCGCCGCGCGCGAGCATCCACAGCACCTCCTCGGGCAGCTCGAGCAGGCGGAGGCGGTTGGAGACGGCCGGCTTCGAGCGGCCCACGTGGTCGGCGACCTCGGCGAGGGTGAGCTCGAACTCGTCGACCAGCGACGCGTAGGCGCGGGCCTCCTCGACCGGGGAGAGATCCTCGCGGGCCACGTTCTCGACGAGGCCGAGCAGCAGCGCGTCCCGGTCGCCTGCTTCGCGGACGACGGCGGGGAGCGTCGGCAATCCGGCCTCACGGGCGGCGCGCCAGCGGCGCTCGCCGGCGACCAGCTCGTAGCCCCCGTCGGGCCTCGGCCGGACGACCACGGGCTGGAGCACGCCCTGGTGGCGCATGGAGGCGGCGAGGCCGGCGGTGGCCTCGGGCTCGAACCGCTTGCGCGGCTGTCGCGGGTTGGGGTGGACGGCCTCGACCGGGAGGTGGAGCAGCTCGGCATCGCCGGCGCCTCCGATCAGCACCTCGAGGCCACGGCCGAGGCCGCGGCGGGGAGTGTCAGGAACGGTCGACAAGCTCCATCGCCACCTTCCAGTAGGCCTGCGCGCCGGCGGACTGCCGGTCGTAGGCGATCGCGGGGAGGCCGTGGCTCGGCGCCTCGGCGAGGCGAACCGAGCGCGGCACGGTGGTCGTGAAGACGAGGTTGCCGAAATGCCGTCGTAGCTCACGCTCGACGTCGGCGGCGAGGCGGGTCCGGGCGTCCACCATGGTCAGCAAGATCCCGGCGACGGCGAGGCGGGGGTTCAGCCGCGCCTTCACGAGGTTGATCGAGCCGAGCAGCTGCGAAAGGCCCTCGAGCGCGTAGTACTCGGCCTGCACCGGCACGATCACGCGGTCGGCGGCGGCCAGCGCGTTCACGGTCAGCGGGCCGAACGAGGGGGGGCAGTCGAGGAAGACGAAGGCGTATGGATCGGTCGCCCCGTTGAGCGCGTCGGCCAGGTAGCGCTCGCCGCCGTCGAGCGCCGAGAGGTGAACGGCGGCCGCGGCGAGCGCCTGCTTCGCGGGCACGAGATCGAGGTTTGCGAGGCCGGACGCCTTCGCGAGCTCGCCGAGGGGCGCGCCGTCGAGCAGGTCGAGCGTGGAGGTGCCGTTGGCGCGGGCGCCGAGCCCGGAGGTCGCGTTCGCCTGGGGGTCGAGGTCGACGAGCAGCGTCCGCTCGCCCGCCTCGGCGAGGCAGGCGGCGAGGTTGACGGCGGTGGTCGTCTTGCCGACACCGCCCTTCTGGTTGGCGATCGCGTAGACCCGGGCGGGCACGACCTCATTCTCCCGACGGCGGCGGACGCGACGGGGTCGGCTCAGGCGAGCGGCCGTTTCCGCGCGACCCCTGGCCGCCGCGGGAAGCCGGGCGGGGTGGGGCCCGTCTTGCGCAGGACGAGGATGCCGTCGGCGGCGCGCTCCAGGGTGGCCGAGAGCCGCGCGGCAGCCGCTGCGACGCGGTCGGGGTCGGCGGAGGGCCCGACCCAGATCAGCGCGACACCGCCCTCGCGAACGAGCGGCAGGCACCACTCGGCGGCGACCGGCGGCTCGGCGAGCGCCTTGGCGAGGGCCACCCCGTACTCCTCCAGCGGCTGCTCCTCGGCCCGCCCCCAGATCACGGCGAGGCCGGGGAGCTCGCGCGTCCATTGCTCCAGGAACGCGCACTTGCGGCGCTCCGCCTCGAGCAGCGTGACCTGCCGCGACGGCAGGGAGGCCGCGACGGGGATCCCCGGCGACCCGCCGCCCGAGCCGACGTCGACGACGGGGCCGGGGGTCGCGGCGACGAGGTCGGTCGCACGGAGCGCGTCCTCGAGCAGCATGCGGCGTGCCTGGGCCGGGTCGCGGAGCGAGGTCAGGCCGGGAGTGTCGAGCACGGCGGCGAGCCAGCGGTCGAGCAGGTCCGGCGGGCCGGCCGGGGGCGAGCACCGTGCGGAGCCCACGTCTTCAGCCCGCGGCGTGTCGCGGCACGACGACCACGTAGCGGTGGGGCTCCACGCCCTCGCTCGCGGTCTCCACCTCGGGGTCGTCCTTGAGCGCCTCGTGCACGACGCGACGCTCGACGGCGCTCATCGGCTCGAGCGCGACAGGCCGGCCGCTCGCGGACGCGCGCTCGGCGCCCTGGCGCGCGATCGAAGTCACCGTGGCCTCGCGACGGTCGCGGTAGCCGGCCGCGTCGACCACCACCCGGCGGGCGTCCTCGCCGCCGCGACGGACGATTGCGTTCGCGAGCTGCTGGAGGGCGTCGAGCGTCTGCCCGTGGCGGCCGATCAGCACGCCGACGTCCCGCCCTGTCACGGAGGCGGTGATGCGCTCGTCGCCCTCCTCGAGCTGCGTGTGCGCGGACAGGTCGAGCGCGGCGATCGTCCGGTCGAGCAGCTCCTGCACGAGCGCCGCGTCGCCCGATGCGGGAGTCGGTGGGTCGGCCGGCACGCTGCCCGCGACTGCCGTCGCCATCACGCGGGCCGGCGAGTAGCCGACCCCGAGCAGCCCGCGCTCGCCTTCCGAGAGCACCTGGAACCGGACGTCGCTGCGGTCGAGGCCGGGGAGCACGGCCTCGAGCTCGCGCACGGCTGCCCACTTCGCCTCGCCGACGGTCTCGCCGGTGGCCTCCACGGAGACGTCGTCGCTCATCGCCGGCCCCCGCTGCCACGCTTGCGGCGGACGCGGCGCGGCGGGCCCGCGACTGCGGGCCGCTTCGGCTCTGCCGGCGGGCTCTTGGTCTTCGCCGGCTGGGCCGCGCCCTTCTTCTTCGCGGGCGGGGGAGCGGTGCCGGTCTTGGCCTTCCCGTCGGTGGTGAGCGCGGGCTTCGGCATCATGCTGCGCGTCACGACACCCTGCCCGGTCGTCCACAGGTTCGTGGTCAGCCAGTAGATCATGAGGCCGGACGGGAACTGGATGATGAACGGGATGAAGACGATGGGGAGCACCATCAGCAGGATGCGCTGCGCCTTCTGCATCGTCCCGGACATGTAGTAGGACGAGGTCAGCTGGCTGATCACGTAGATCACGAGCAGCAGCGGCCCCCACCCGGTCTTCGTCGACTCGGTGATGTCGACGAGGCCGAGGAAGTCGAGCGACGAAGAGGGGTACCTGGGGAAGATCTCCTGCTCGAAGCCGCGGAGCACGTAGAAGAGCGAGATGAAGATCGGGATCTGGAGGACGATGGGGAGGCACGAGGACGCCGGGTTGATCTTGTTCTCCCGGTAGAACTTCATCAGCTCCTCGTTCTGGCGCTGCCGGTCGTGCTTCCAGCGCTGCTGGATCTCCTTCATCTCCGGCATGTGCGCCTGGAGGTTCTGCATGGAGTGGATCTGGCGGACCGTGACGGGGACGAGCAGCATCCGGACGCAGACCACGAGGGCGACGATCGACCACGCCCAGCTGAGCCCTGCGGAGCCGTGGAACCACTCGAGGACCGCGGTGAGGACGTCTTCGATCGGGGTGAGGATCCCGGCGACGATCACGGGGTGATCCCGCTCCCGCGGCGGAACAGTCGCTGGTCGCGGGC